>URVR01000015.1 GCA_900551355.1 uncultured Eubacteriales bacterium
ACGTCTCGTGGGCTCGGAGATGTGTATAAGAGACAGGCACCTACCCTTGGGGCCGGGAGGATGAGCTGCTGCTGGCCTTTTTCCAACGGCTGGGGCAGCTGCGGGCGGAGCGCTCCTCTCTGCGGCGGGGCGGCATCCGGTATCTGTACGCCCAGGGCGGCGGGCTGGTGATAGAGCGCCGCTGCGGCGGCGAACGCACGGTGACGGCACTGAACGCCGGCGGACAGGTGCTGACGCTGACGCTGGACTGGGACGGCCCGCTGTGCCGCGACGGCGTTACCGGGCAGCAGTTTCTGGTGCAGCACGGGTGCCTGCGCCTGACGCTGCCGCCGCTGGACGGTGTGGTGCTGGTGTGATATGCTTTCCCTGCGGGATGTTTCACATGAAACATCCCGCGTTTTTCTTTGCCGCCCATTGTTTCACATGAAACATCACCGGCAATTTTGCAAATTTTCTATTGAAACTACCCACTGATGTGCTATACTATATAAAATGTAGAATCAGACAGAAAGAGGAGTTTGCCGTGTCAAAGATCATTGCCATCGTCAATCAGAAGGGCGGCGTGGGAAAGACCACCACCTGCGTCAATCTGGCCGCCGCCGTCAAGGCCAGGGGCAAGCGGGTGCTGCTGTGCGATTTTGACCCGCAGGCCAACGCCACCAGCGGCATGGGCGTGGACAAATCCGTGTCCAACGGCGTGTATGACGTGCTTATCAACGGCACGGAGACGGCAAAGGCCATCGTCTCCACTCCCTACGGCGACGTGCTGCCCAGCAGCAAGGCGCTGGCCGGCGCGGGCGTGGAGATGATCGAGATGGAGAACCGGCAGTTCCTGCTGAAGGCCGCGCTGCGGCAGGTGGCGGAGCAGTACGACTACATCTTCATTGACTGTCCCCCGTCGCTGGAGCTGCTGACGCTGAACGCGCTGTGCGCCGCCAACACCCTACTGGTGCCGGTGCAGGGCGAATACTACGCGCTGGAGGGTCTCAGTGACCTGATGAACACGGTGCGCATCGTGCGGCGGAGCATGAACCCGTCGCTGGACATCGAGGGCGTGCTGCTGACCATGTTCGACGGGCGCACCAACCTGTCCATCCAGGTGGCGCAGGAGATCAAGCGGTTTTTCGGCGCCAAGGTGTACAGCACCGTGATCCCCCGGAACATCCGGCTCAGCGAGGCACCCAGCCACGGGCGGCCCATCACCGCCTACGACAGGAATTGTCGGGGCGCGGACGCCTATGTGGCGCTGGCCGACGAATTTTTGAAGAGAAACGCCTGAAAGGAGACGCACTATGGCAGGTATATCCAAGGGTTTGGGCAAGGGCCTCGGCGCTCTTATGGGCGACGACATGATGGACCTCCACGACGAGAAGAACAGCCTTATGCTGCCCATCAGTCAGGTGGAGTCCTGCGCCGCGCAGCCCCGGAAGCTGTTTGACCCCGACGCGCTGGCCGATCTGGCCGATTCCATCCGGCAGCACGGCATTATCCAGCCGCTGACGGTGCGGAAGCTGCAGTCCGGGTACTATCAGATCATCGCCGGTGAGCGGCGGTGGCGGGCCGCCCGCATGGCCGGGCTGACCCAGGTGCCCGCCGTGGTCATCGAGGCGGACGACCGCAAGGCCATGGAGCTGGCTATGATCGAGAACCTCCAGCGGGAGGATCTGAACCCCATCGAGGAGGCCGAGGGCTACAAGGTCCTGATGGAGCAGTACGGCATGACCCAGGAGGAGACGGCCAAGCGGGTGGGCAAGTCCCGCCCCGCCGTGGCCAACGCCGTGCGGCTGCTGAACCTGTGCGAGCCGGTGCGGGCCATGGTGGAGGACGGACGCCTGTCCGGAGGCCACGCCCGGGCGCTGCTCCCCCTCCCCGCCAAGCAGCAGGAAACGGCGGCGGCCGCCGTGCTGAAAAGCGATCTGTCCGTGCGGCAGACGGAGCTGCTGGTAAAGAAGCTGCTGGCAGAGACACCGGAGAAGCCCGCGAAGGATCCGCTGACCGTCAACTACGCCGAGGAGGCCGCCAAGGAGCTGGGCGAACGTCTGGGCCGGGGCTGCCGCATCGTCACTGGCCGCAAGAAGGGCCGTATCGAGCTGGAGTACTACGGCACCGACGATCTCAACGATCTGCTGGACGCCCTCCACGCCATCAAGAAGAAATAACATTGTTTCATGTGAAACATTCGGAAGAGCGAGGTAAAAAAGATGCTTGATATCAAATTTGTCCGGGAAAATCCGGAGGCTGTCAAGGAGAATATCCGCAAGAAGTTCCAGAACGCCAAGCTGCCGCTGGTGGACGAGGCCATCGCGCTGGACGCCGAGCGCCGCCAGGCCATTGCCGACGGCGAGGCCCTGAAGGCCGAGCGCAACAAGCTGTCCAAGGCCAACGGCCCCCTGTTCGGTCAGCTGAAGAAGTGCACCGACGAGGCCCAGAAGGCTGCCCTGCAGGCTCGGATCGACGCCAACAACGCCGCCGTCAAGGCCGACGCCGAGCGCATGGCCCAGCTGGAGGCCAAAAAGGAGCAGGCCGAGGCCGCGCTGAACCGGATCATGCTGGTGATCCCCCAGATGATCGATCCCTCCGTGCCCATCGGACCGGACGACAGCTGCAACGTGGAGGTGCAGCGCTTCGGCGAGCCCAGGACTCCGGACTTCGAGGTGCCCTACCACACCGACATCATGGAGCGCTTCGACGGCATCGACATGGACGCCGCGGGCCGCGTGTCCGGCAGCGGATTCTACTACCTGCTGGGCGACATTGCCCGGCTCCACGAGGCGGTGCTGGCCTACGCCCGGGATTTCATGATCAACAAGGGCTTTACCTACTGCATCCCGCCGTTCATGATCCACGGCAACGTGGTGGAGGGCGTCATGAGCCAGACGGACATGGACGCCATGATGTACAAGATCGAGGGCGAGGACCTCTACCTCATCGGCACCAGCGAGCACTCCATGATCGGCAAGTTCATCGACCAGATCATCCCGGAGGACAAGCTGCCCCAGACCCTGACGTCCTACTCCCCCTGCTTCCGCAAAGAGAAGGGCGCCCACGGCATCGAGGAGCGCGGCGTCTACCGCATCCACCAATTCGAGAAGCAGGAGATGATCGTGGTCTGCAAGCCGGAGGATTCCAAAAAATGGTATGAGCAGATGTGGCAGTACAGCGTGGAGCTGTTCCGCTCACTGGACATCCCCGTGCGGCAGCTGGAGTGCTGCTCCGGCGATCTGGCCGACCTGAAGTGCAAGTCCTGCGACATCGAGGCGTGGTCCCCCCGGCAGCAGAAGTATTTCGAGGTCTGCTCCTGCTCCAATCTGGGCGACGCCCAGGCCCGGCGGCTGAAGATCCGCTACAAGGACGCCGACGGCAAAATGCAGCTGTGCCACACGCTGAACAACACCGTGGTGGCGCCGCCCCGGATGCTCATCGCCTTCCTGGAGAACAATCTGCAGGCGGACGGCTCCGTGCTGGTGCCGGAGGCTCTGCGGTCCTACATGGGCGGCAAGGAGCGGCTGGTACCCCTGCACTGAGCGGAAAATCAATAGCGATTTGTATTATTCGCTCCCGTTTATACGATTCGTATAGGAGAATTTGATCCATGAAGAAGTTTTTCAACGAATTCAAGACCTTCGCCATGCGCGGCAACGTGATGGACATGGCCATCGGCGTCGTCATCGGCGCCGCCTTCGGCAAGATCACCACCTCCATCGTCAACGACATCATCATGCCCCTGATCGGGCTGATCACCGGCGGCATCGACCTGACTCAGTGGAACATCCTGCTCAACAGCGCCGCCGTGGAGGCGGGGGCCGATCCCGTCACGCTGGGCATCGGCAATCTGCTGGCCGTGATCCTGGACTTCATCATCGTGGCCTTTGCCATGTTCCTGCTGGTCAAGGCCATGAATAAGCTGGCCTCCCTGAAGAAGAAGGAGGAGGAAGAGCCCGCCCCCGAGGAGGATCCCAAGCCCACCAGCGAGGAGCTGCTCACCGAGATCCGCGACCTGCTGAAAGAGCAGCAGAAATGAGAGACACGCTGACACGCGGGCTGGCACAGCTGGGTCTGTCCGCAGACGCCGTGCCGCAGCTGGAGGCCTACGCCGCGCTGCTGCTGGAGAAAAACAGGGTCATGAACCTGACGGCCATCACGGAGCCGCAGGAGGTGGCCACGCTGCACCTGCTGGACTGCGCCGCCCTGCTGAGCATGGCGGACCTGCGGGGCAAGCGGGTCATCGACGTGGGCACCGGCGCCGGATTCCCCGGCATGGTGCTGCGCATTCTGGAGCCGGACTTCGACCTGACGCTGCTGGACAGTCTGGGCAAGCGGGTGGACTTCCTGCGGGAGGTGTGCACCGCCCTGTCGCTGCAGCGGGTGGACTGTGTCCACGCTCGGGCGGAGGAGTTCGCCGCCGGACACCGCCAGCAGTACGACATCGCGGCCTCCCGGGCCGTGGCCAACCTGAACCTGCTGTGCGAGCTGACGCTGCCGCTGGTAAAGGTGGGCGGACAGTTCCTGGCCATGAAGTCCGTGTCCTCCGACCAGGAGATCGACGGCGCGCGGGGCGCCATCGGACAGCTGGGCGGCCGCATCGCCGACATCCGGGACTACACCGTGCCGGAGACCCAGGTATGTCACCGGCTGGTGGTCATCGAAAAGGTCAAGGACACCCCCGCCATCTATCCCCGCAGCTTCGCACGCATGAAAAAAGCGCCGCTGAAATAGCGGCATCCCCCGGAAAGGAGGGTCACATGGGAAAGATCATCGCCGTCGTCTCCGGCAAGGGCGGCACCGGCAAGACATCGTTCACCGCCAACACCGGTCTGGCGCTGGCCTCCCTGGGCCAGCACGTCCTGTGCATGGACTGCGACATCACTCTGCGGAATCTGGATCTGGCGCTGGGACTCAGCGACCGGGCGCTGATGGATTTCTCCGACGTGCTGGCGGCGCGCTGCACGCTGGAGCAGGCCGTGGCGACCCATGAGCAGTACCCCTCACTGGACCTGCTGACCGCACCCATGGCCGACAAGCCGCTGGCGCTGACGGTGCGGCAGCTGGCGGCGCTGGCCCGCGAGATACGGGAAACATACGACTGGTGCCTGATGGACGCCCCCGCCGGACTTGGGCAGGGCTTCAAGATGGCCGCCTGCATGGCCGATCAGGTCATCGTCGTCACCACCACCGACATCTCCGCCATGCGGGACGCACAGCGCACCGCCATGGAGCTGTCCTCCTTCCCTGCCAACGCCGTGCATCTGGTGGTGGGCCGCGTCTCCCGCAAGACCCTGCGGGCGCTGCATACCACCATCGACGATGCCATCGACACCGCCGGGCTGCCCCTGCTGGGCGTCATCCCGGAGGACGAGGACGTCCCCTACTGCCTGAACCGGGGGCTGGTGCTGCGGGACCGCAACTACTACGCCGCCCGGGCCTACGAAAACATCGCCAAACGCATCATGGGGCGCAAAGTGCCCCTGATGAAGATATAACGGAGAAAGGAGCGCCCCTTATGAATATTGCTTTGATGGCGCACGACAACAAGAAAGAGCTGATGGTGCAGTTCTGCACCGCCTACTGCGGCATTCTGGCCAAGCACACCCTGTGCGCCACGGCCCGTACCGGCCAGCAGATCGCCGAGGCCACCGGTCTGACCATCCACCGGTTCCTCTCCTTTGCCCACGGCGGCGGACAGCAGATCGCGGCCCGCATCGCTTACAACGAGATCGACATGGTGCTGTGCTTCGGCGACCCCAACCAGAAGACCGCCGATGAGGATGTGACCTACATCTCCCGGCTGTGCGACCAGAACAACATCCCCTTTGCCAGCAATCTGGCCACCGCTGAGATGCTGGTGCTGGGCCTGGACCAGGGCTATCTGGACTGGCGCGACATCGTGAACCCCAAGAGCAAGCCCTTCACCGCGTAAAGCGCCTTGACAACAGGCGGAAAATCGCATAGAATAAAGGATAACCGCGTTGAATCTGCAGGAGTAACCCGCACAACGCCGCCAGCAGAGAGGTGCGCCGCCGGCTGAAAGCGCACCGCGGCAGAACGGGCCAAGACAGCAGACGAGCGGGGATGGAAACATCCACGGCGCGCTCCCCGTAACAGGAGCAGAAAGGGCCGCATGGCGGCTGAAATTGGGTGGCACCACGAAGTGTTTCAACGCTCTCGTCCCAACGCAGGGGACGGGAGCGTTTTTTCATCGCTTCCCGCTCCGTGGCGCCGAAAAGGAGAACCTATGCAGAAAGTGATCGACTTCATCAACACCCACACCTACGACATCTTCATCCCCCTGACGGCACTGGCGCTGCTGCGGCTGGCCATGTGCTGGGCGCAGCTGAAACAGACCGCCGCCATCCGCAAGAAGAAGGGTGTCTACCACGCCGTGCGGGAGCACTACGCCGAGATGGGCGCGTGGCTGGGCATCCTGCCCTTCTGCGTGCTGGCGCTGATCCTCCCCAGGATCTGGTACGTCTGGATCGCGCTGGCGGTCATCGGCGGCGTCCTTGTGGGCCGGGCCGGGAAAAAGAAGGGCGTGGAGCTGGACGATATCTACCGCCAGGTGGCGTGGGAGCTGAAGCACGAGGCGGAGGCCGAGGCCGCCCGGGAGGCCGCGTCCCACACGCTGGAGGGCGGCGCAGCCGCCATCGAGGACGGCCATGCCGGTGAAACGGAACATAACGAGGACAAAGGAGAGACAGAAAATGGCTAAAATGACACCCCGCACCCTGTCGGGCTTTATGGAGCTGCTGCCCCAACCGCAGCAGCAGATGGAGCGGATGATGGACATCCTCCGCCGGACCTACAGCCTGTACGGCTTCACGCCGCTGGACACACCGGTGATCGAGGCCAGCGAGGTGCTGCTGGCCAAGGGCGGCGGCGAGACGGAGAAGCAGATCTACCGTTTCCAGAAGGGCGACGCCGACCTGGCCCTGCGCTTTGACCTGACGGTGCCGCTGGCCAAGTATGTGGCCCTGCACTACAACGACCTGTCCTTCCCCTTCCGCCGCTATCAGATCGGCAAGGTCTATCGGGGCGAGCGCGCCCAGCGCGGCCGCTTCCGGGAATTCTATCAGGCGGATATCGACATCATCGGCGACGGCAAGCTGGATATCACCAACGAGGCAGAGATCCCCGCCATCATCTACCAGACCTTCACCTCGCTGGGTCTGAAGCGGTTCCAGATCCGCGTCAACAACCGGAAGATCCTCAACGGCTTTTACGCCATGCTGGGTCTGACGGAGCAGTCCGGCGACATCATGCGCACCGTGGACAAGCTGGACAAAATCGGCGCCGAGAAGGTGCGGACGCTGCTGGTGGACGAGTGCGGCGTGTCCGCCGAGAGCGCCGACGAGATCCTGAAGTTCATCGCCATCACCGGCGACAATGAGCAGGTGCTGGCCGCGCTGGAATCCTACCGGGGACGCAACGAGGTGTTCGACGAGGGTTTTGACCAGCTGAACACCGTGGTGAAATACCTGTCCGCCTTCGGCGTTCCGGCGGAGAACTTCGCCGTGGATCTGACCATCGCCCGGGGACTGGACTACTACACCGGCACGGTGTACGAGACGACGCTGCTGGATCACCCGGAGATCGGCTCCGTCTGCTCCGGCGGGCGGTACGACAATCTGGCGGAGTACTACACCGACAAGCAGCTGCCCGGCGTGGGCATCTCCATCGGCCTGACCCGTCTTTTCTATGTGCTGGGCGAGCAGGGCATGCTGAACCCCGACCTGCCCACGGCGCCCGCCGATGTGCTGATCCTGCCCATGACCGCCGATCTGGCCCCCGCCGTGACGCTGGCCACCCGGCTGCGGGCCGCCGGCGTCCGTACCCAGCTGTACACCGAGCAGAAGAAGTTCAAGGCCAAGATGAACTACGCCGACAAGCTGGGCGTGCCCTATGTGGTGTTCCTGGGCGACGACGAGATCGCCGGAAACGTGGTGGCCTGCAAGGACATGACCTCCGGCGAACAGACCACCCTGCCCTTTGCAGAGACGCTGGCACTGATCCAGAGCGGTCTTGCCAAGCGGAACGAGGGCGCTGTGATTCTGGAAAAGTAACAACAGAGCGTAATATTTCCATTTAATTATACGATACTTTATCATATCAGGAGGACAAAACAATGATGCAGATGCGTACACATACCTGCAACGAGCTGCGGCTGGAGCACGTGGGCCAGTCCGTGAAGCTGGTGGGCTGGATGGAGAACGTCCGCGCCGTGGGTCAGAACTTCGCCTTCGTGGTGCTGCGCGACTTCTACGGCACCACCCAGATCGTGGTGGAGACCGAGGACATGATGGCCGTGATCCGCGATCTGAACAAGGAGTCCACCATCAGCGTGGAGGGCGTGGTGCGGGAGCGCGCCAGCAAGAACCCCAAGCAGGACACCGGCGACATCGAGGTGGTGCCCAGCAAGATCGAGGTGCTGGGCCGCTGCCGCTACAACTCCCTGCCCTTTGAGATCAACCGCAGCCGCGAGGCCGACGAGCTGCAGCGCCTGAAGTACCGCTATCTGGACCTGCGCAACCCCGCCGTGAAGCAGAACATCATCCTGCGCTGCCAGGTGGTGGCCGCGCTGCGCGCCGCCATGACCGACCACGGCTTCCTGGAGATCACCACCCCCATCCTGACGGCCTCCTCTCCCGAGGGCGCCCGGGACTATCTGGTGCCCGCCCGCAAGCATCCCGGCAAGTTCTATGCCCTGCCCCAGGCGCCCCAGCAGTTCAAGCAGCTGCTGATGACCTCCGGCTTTGACCGCTATTTCCAGATCGCCCCCTGCTTCCGGGATGAGGACGCCCGCGGCGACCGCTCCCCCGGCGAGTTCTATCAGCTGGATATGGAGATGGCCTTCGCCACCCAGGACGACATCTTCGCCGTGCTGGAGGACGTGCTGCCCCCCATCTTCGCCAAGTACGGCACCTACAACGTGGCGTCCTCCGCGCCGTTCCGCCGTATCGCCTACAACGACGCCATGGAGACCTACGGCTCCGACAAGCCCGACCTGCGCATCGACCTGAAGCTCACCGACATCTCCGACGAGGTGAAGGGCTGCGGCTTCGAGCAGCTGGACGGCAAGGTGGTCAAGGCCATCGCCGTCAGCGACTGCACCCTGACCCGCAAGGCCATCGACCAGCTGTGCACCGACGTGGAGGTGCAGTCCGGCAGCAAGCCCTACTGGTTCAAGGTGGACGAGAACGGTCAGCTGGCCGGCGGCATCGCCAAGTTCATGAACGGCTGCCAGGAGGCGCTTACCGCCAAGCTGGGTCTGAAGCCCAACATGCTGGTGGGCGTGGCCGCCGGCGACAAGGGCGCGGCCATCAAGACCGCCGGCGTCCTGCGCAATAAGCTGGGCGCCGCCTGCGAGGGTCACATGGACAAGGAGCGCTACGAGTTCTGCTGGATCGTGGACTTCCCCATGTACGAGATCGGCGACGAGTCCGGCGAGCTGGAGTTCTGCCACAACCCGTTCTCCATGCCCAGCGGCGGTCTGGAGGTGCTGCTGAAGGCCGAGCGGGGCGAGATCGATCCCCTGACCATCACCGCCGACCAGTACGACCTGGTGTGCAACGGCGTGGAGCTCAGCTCCGGCGCCGTCCGTAACCACGACCCCGAGATCATGATCAAGGCCTTCGAGCTGGTGCGTCTGGGCGAGGAGGACGTGAAGAAGAAGTTCCCCGCTATGTACAACGCCTTCTGCTACGGTGCGCCTCCCCACGCCGGCATCGCCCCGGGCGTGGACCGCATGGTCATGCTGCTGGCCGGTGAGAGCTCCATCCGCGAGATCATCCCCTTCCCCATGAACAAGAACGCCCAGGACGTGATGATGGGCGCGCCCTCCACCGTGGAGCAGAAGCAGCTGGACGAGCTGCACATCGCCATCGTGGGTGACGTGGAGAAGGACGACTGATGGACACCGTCAGGCTCTATTACGAAAACGCCTTTATGCAGGACTTCACCGCCGCGGTGGAGTCCTGCCAGGCTGTGAAGAACGGCTTCGCCGTGATCCTCGACCGCACCGCCTTCTACCCGGAGGGCGGCGGCCAGCCCGCCGACCGCGGCACACTGGACAGCGTGTCCGTCACGGACGTGCAGGAAAGAGACGGCGTCATCGTCCACACCTGCGCCGCCCCGCTGCCGGTGGGGCAGCAGGTGCACGGCATCATCGACTGGGCGCGGCGGTTCGACCACATGCAGCAGCACTCCGGCGAGCATATCATCTCCGGCCTGCTGTGCAGCACGTTCCACTGCGACAACGTGGGCTTCCACTTGGGCGCGGACGTGGTCACCATCGACTACAACGCCCCCATCACATGGGAGCAGGCGCTGGAGGTGGAGCGCCGGGCCAACGCCTACATCTGGGCGGATCACCCCATCCGCATCTGGTACCCCTCCCCGGAGGAGCTGGCCGCCCTGCCCTACCGCAGCAAGAAGGCCCTCACCGGCCCGGTGCGCATCACGGAGTTCCCCGGCGCGGACATGTGCGCCTGCTGCGGCACCCATGTGGCCAGCAGCGGGCAGGTGGGCCTTGTGAAGCTGCTGAGCTGCCAGAAATTCCGGGACGGCGTGCGGCTGGAGCTGCTGTGCGGCCAGCGGGCGCTGGACTATCTGTCCGCCGGTTGGGAGCAGGCCCGTCAGATCGGGCAGGCGCTGTCCGTCAAGCCCCAGAGCGCCTTTACCGCCGTCAGCCGCATGCAGGAGGAGCTGCTGGCGCTGAAGGAAAAGGCCGCCCGGCTGGAGGAGGCCGCCTTCGCCCACACGGCGGAGCAGTACCGGAACGCCGGCAGCGTCCTGCACATCACGGAGAAGCTGGACGGCGACGGCGCCCGGCGGCTGTGCGACGCCATTGCCAGAGCGGCGGGCGGACGCTGCGCCGTGTTCGCCGGCAGCGACGGCGGCTATCAGTACGCCGTTATCGAGAGCGGCGGCGACCTGCGGCTCCTCATCAAGGACATGAACGCCGCCCTCCACGGCCGGGGCGGCGGACGGGACGGCTTCGCCCAGGGCAGCACCGCCTGCACGGCGGAGGAGATCCGCACGTTCTTCGCGGGTCTGTAAATACCTCGCCGCGCGAAACATTTCTTTCGGTTTTCCACAAAAATGCGCCCCTGAATGTGTGCAATTCGCGCACTTTCAGGGGTTTCTTTTTCCCTTCGGACATGCTACAATAAACACTGAGAATATATGCCATGAAGAAGGAGCCGTTATGCAGAGCGAAAACAAGCTGGGCACCATGCCCATTTCCAAGCTGATCTGGAATATGTCCCTGCCCATCATCGCCTCCATGCTGGTGCAGGCGCTGTACAACATCGTGGACAGTGTGTTCGTCAGCCGCGTCAGTGAGCAGGCGCTGACCGCCGTATCCCTGGCCTTCCCCGCCCAGAATCTGATGATCGGTCTGGCCACCGGCACCGCCGTGGGCGTCAACGCCCTGATGGGCCGTGCGCTGGGCGCGGGTATGCGGGAGCGGGCCGACCGGGTGGCCAACAACGGCATCTTTCTGGCCGTGGTGGGCTTCGTTATCTCCGCCGTGCTGGGGCTGACCTGCTCCGACCTGTTCTTCCGCTCCCAGACCCAGGTGGAGAGCATCATCCGGATGGGCAACGGCTACCTGCGCATCGTCACCATCGGCTCGCTGGGCATGTTCTGCCAGATCATGTACGAGCGGCTGCTGCAGGGCACGGGCCGCTCCCTGCTGAGTATGTACACACAGGGGCTGGGCGCCATCATCAACATTGCGCTGGACCCGGTGTTTATCTTTGTGCTGGACATGGGTGTGGCCGGCGCCGCCGTGGCCACCATCATCGGTCAGCTCTGCGGCTGCGCGCTGGCCATCTGGTTCAACCACAGGAAGAACACCGACATCACCCTGTCCCTCCGGGGCTTCCGGCCCGACTGGCGGCTCATCGGCGAGATCTACGCCATCGGCCTGCCCAGCGTCATCATGGTGGCCATCGGCTCCGTCATGACGTTCCTGATGAACAAAATCCTCATTGTCTATCACTCCGCCCACGAGACGGCGGCCACCGCCTTCGGCGTCTATTTCAAGCTGAATTCCTTTATTTTCATGCCCATCTTCGGCATGAACAACGGCGTCATCCCCATCGTGGCCTTCAACTACGGTGCCCAGAACCGCCGCCGCATGGTGGAGACCATCAAGCGCGGCACGCTGTACGCCTCCTGCATCATGGTGTTCGGCACGGTGCTGTTCCAGCTGATCCCCGGCCCGCTGCTGAAGATCTTCGACGCCACGGACACCATGCTCACGGTGGGCATCCCCGCCCTGCGCATCATCTCCCTGAGCTTCTGCATGGCCGGCGCGTGCATCGCGCTGGGCAGTTCGTTCCAAGCGCTTGGCAAGTCCATTTACTCCATGATCACCTCCATCGTGCGGCAGCTGGTGTTTCTGGTGCCCATCGCCTATGTGCTGGCGCGGTACGGCGCCTCCGTCGGCAATGATGATCTGGTGTGGTGGTGCTACCCCATCGCGGAGGTGTTCTCTCTGACCCTGACGCTGCTGTTCTTCCGGCATGTGTACAGGACGATGATCGCCAGGATCCCCGAGGGAGCAGAGTAAAAAAAGAGAGCCTTCCGCTACTCCTGATAGGGGTACCTTGAAGCGTGTCCTCGGATTAGGCAGGCAGTGCAATTGTACTGTCTGCCTTTTCTGTTGTCTCTCCGCATAGAAGCATATCGTCTGTCTCGTTGAGGTTGAAGTCCCGAAAACAGATGTGGATCTTCTGCGGTGCGTGCTTGGAGTATTTGACCTCTTTCTCATACACGATGATTTTCGCCACAAAGGTGCGGAGCAGTTCCGGGGTCAGTTCCGTCATGTCGGTGAACTTTCTGGCCTTGGCGATGAAGTTCTTGGCGTTGGCCATGCTACTGCGTAGTTTCTCCAGGCGCTCCTCCGTGGCAGGGATGGCTTCAGCCAGCTGCGCTTTCTCCTTGGAGTATGCCTCAGACAGCAAACGGAACTGCTCATTGCTCACCCGTCCCAAGGCGCTGTCCTCATACATCCGCTTGAACACTACATCCAGTTCGCCATCCCGTTTCCGCATCGTGGACAATTCCCGTTCCACCCCCCGGATCTCCTTTGCCACCTCAGTAGATTGCTTTTGCTGAATATATGCGGCGAACCGCTCCGGGTCGCTCCTGGCAAACTCTGTGGCTCTGCGGATTGTTTCCAGCACGATTTCCTTCAGTGCCACTTCCCGGATATAGTGAGCGCTACACACTTCTGCCCCGTCCTTCTTGTAGGTGCGGCAGGTGAAATGATTCTGTTCCGGCTTCATGGTGTGCGCCCGGTGCAATGCCATGGGCTTACCGCAGTCCGCACAATACACCAATCCAGAGAACATATTCTGCTCATCCATATTCGTGCGGCGGCGCTTATGAGATCGCACCTCCTGTACGATATCCCAGGTTTCCTGATCCACCAGCTCTTCATGAGTATTCTCAAAGATAAGCCACTCTGATTTGGGGCGTTCACATCGTTTTTTGTCCTTGTAGGACTTGGTGCTGTAGCGAAGGTTGACCGTGTGCCCAAGGTAGACCATGTTCTGAAGCATATCCGCCACCATGTCGCCAGTCCAGTTGTAGGGCCGCTCTGCATTCAGCCCGGAATGGGATGTGCCGAATTTCGTATAGGCGTACATGGATGGACTGTAGATGCATTCTTTCTTGAGCTGCTTTGCAATCTGGGCTGGTCCCATTCCGCCGGCGCACATGGCGAAGATGCGTTTGACGACAGCCGCCGCCTCCTCATCCACCAACAGAGGAGAGTCCTTGGTTGCACCCTTGCGGTAGCCGTAAGGAGCTCGTGTCCCCACCCGGATTCCCCGCTGTGCCTTGGCGTTCACTACATTCCGCACCTTGCGGCTGCAGTCCCGCACGTGCCACTCATTGAACAAATTCTTGAAAGGCATCAGCTCGTTGCTGTTTTCATACTTGGTGTCAACATTGTCGTTGACAGCGATGTAGCGCACATCATTGGAAGGGAATATCTCCTCGATATAAAGACCGGTGTGCAGTTGGTTTCTTCCAAGGCGGGAAAGATCCTTTGTGATGATGACGGCGATGTCGCCGTTGCTCATGTCATCCATCATCTGTTCAAAGGCTGGGCGATTGAAATTCGTGCCGGAATAGCCATCGTCCACATAAAATCTGGTGTTCTGGAACCCATTCTCATCGGCGTACTTTTGCAGGATAAGTTTTTGGTTCTGGATACTGTTGGAGTCGCCCTCCAGATTATCATCTCGGGACAGACGGCAATAGAGCGCCGTGATCTTTTGGTTTGGCTGTAACATATTGACCTCCTTCATAAAACGCCAAACCGATTGAGAGATTGCAACCATACAATACCCTCAATCGGTTTGTTTGTCTATGCGAACCTGTTTTTCAGGCGGAAATATTTTTTGCGTCCTGCTCCAGGTCGATGACCTGTTTCATAAGATCGACCGTAGATTGCGTTCCTCCGAAACTGAATTCCGCGAACACAATGTACTCTCTGCCGCATACATGCTGTCGGCGGCTTTTTATAATCTTGTCGTCCCTTTCTTCCACTGCGGTATCCCGCACTGCCTTGGCAGAGGGAATATCCTCATCTCCATGCTTTTCTTCACTGTAGGAGCGGGGACGCTCATTGTATTTAAATTTATACGCCATATCGTTCCTTTCCCCTGACGCTACAGTCAGGCAACAAAAATAGCAGACCGTTACATGGTCTGCTGCTGTGTTTGTTCTGCCTGCTGATCTTCGGTCCACTGCTGTTCTGTAGATGATTGCTCATCCTGTGTGAGCACCATGGCTACGCCGGCCACCAGTCCGATGACAGCGCCGATATTTTTGGCTTCCTGTTCTGCCTGGATACGGCGGTAACGTTCCTCGACATCTTCGTTACCATCATCCAGTAACGCTCCAGTTACCGCCAGACCATACAGTCCAGCGTGGAGCGGCTTCATAGAAACAGGTTGCGGATGTTGCTGACCACTGTCGCTGTGCCATACCCCATCCCCAGCAGTGCCGCCACGATGAGCAGTACCAGTACGATCCATTTGGCCACTACGATCAGGTCGAAGTCCGGAAGCCAGTCCAGCCATTTGCAGGAATGCTTTTCTTTCTTCTTCCCAGCCTGTTCCAGCAGAGTGGTCATCTCCGTCAACGATTTCTGGATCTTCGCCATGCTGTTCTGCACCGCTGTCAGGTCTGTGTGTGATCTCAGGTTCGGAAGATACTCCCGCATTCCACGCACTTCCCACCCGATGGATTCTGTCTTCTGTGTCAGCATCGTCAGAGCCTCCGGCAACGGACACTGGATGACAATGGGCGTGATCGGTGAACTCGACTCCTGCGCTGTCGGCTGCGGTGAAGGCTCGGGCCGGTTCAGGGTCATGAGCTCGTCCATAGATAATTTCTTCTCTGATCCTGAATTCATATTCCATGTTCTCCTTTAGATATTTGTCACCGAACAGCAAACGGTCCCGACACTGCCAGCCACTCGGCGTGGTATAGGTGATATTCTTTCGGGACTTTTCCCAGCGAACCTTGTAGCCCTCGCTCTCCATCAGCGCAATGAACTCCTCGCGGTTGGAAGCGTGGCGCATACAGTCATTGATGATATTCATGAGCTGCAGCTTCTTGCTCTGACCGCGGGCCGCCGTGTGATACTCTCCGATGGTCATAGTCTTTGTTTTCTGCTTTTGTTCCCTGGGTTGAAATACAGGAAGTGAAAACTCCTTGCAGACCATGTCGTTGCGTTGCCGCAGTTCCTGGAGCTGCTCCTTTGCGATATGCAGTTTCCGTCCGGTATCGAAATTGACCGAGTTGATGAGGAAGTGGGAATGGATGTGCTCACGGTCTGTGTGGGTGCAGACCAGAACTTCGTATCCCTCATAGTACTCGGCCAGCTTCAGCGCGGCCGCGTGAGCGGTGACCGGGTCGACTGCTTCGCCTTTCGGGAAGCTCTGTACCATGTGATAGAACAGTACACCGTCCGTCTTGTGGTAGAGCCGCTTGGTGGTCATGAAATCCGCGTAGACAGATTCCGGCTGACAGTTGATACCTGTGACCAACTGCTGCCCCTCGAACTCGGTCTTTTTATCCTGCATGGTATACCGCATCACGGCGCTCATGCATCCGGTGGTTTGGCCCCGCTTGTAGTTTGTGAAGCTGATGATAGCCATAGCTTACCAGCGCTTTCGTTCAAGGATCATCCGAACGGCACCACAGAGTTCAGAGAACGCCCGACATACGCTTTCCAGATCGATCACGGTCACTCGTCCCATGTGCGCCAGGGTGACGAGCTGGTTCAGATTTCTGCCGATGGACTTCAGCTCCTTCAGCACTTCTTTCAGGCCGTCGATGACCACCACCTGCTTTCCCAGGCAGCAGGCAGTGACGTAGTCGCTCATGGACATCCCGGACTGCTTCGCCAACTCCTTGATGGCCTCCCGGTCTGTGGACGCCATGCGGGTGCTGAATTTAACATCTTTTTTCATGTCGTTTCCTCCAAATCGTAGATAAAGTGGGCCCGGGCTTCTGCCCGGAATTCATGCGGAAGTCGGGCAGCGGCGTTGCCGCAGACCAGACAAACGCGATGCTGGCCACCTCCAAGGAGGTGATTCTCCCACGCCGAACACCCGCGTTCCACCTTCGGCCACAAACGGCCCCACGCGGCGTTTCTTTTGCCTTGCGGGAGTTTACTCGCCGTCCCTGGAAACCGCCCGCGAATCGCCGCACAGCGCCCCGGCAGGGTCAACAGGGTCGACCGCCGGGACACCCTGGGTATCGTCACTTTCGGCACGCTGCAGCTCAATGAGCCGCCTTCCGTTGCTGCGGCGCACCACAGCGGAAATGCCGATTTTCCTTAGTGCGTCAAGGTTTTGCAGGATCTGTCTGGACACTTTCTTGGGCGAGATACGTTCCACACCCACAGGGTCGATTCGTTCAGACAGCTCCGTGGGAGTGCCGATAAATTCTCTCTGCTCTTCCAAAAGGACAGAGAGAAGGATCACGATGCGGTCTTCCAACAGCTCCGGCTGCGTCCTGCTGTCAGAGATCAGTTCCCACATGTTGTCACTGTTCCGTTCCAGCTCCAGCCCCCGGTACTCGATGTCCCGGCCGATGCAGTTTTACTGCTTTGACCTGTTGCTGTCTCTTATAC
>URVR01000016.1 GCA_900551355.1 uncultured Eubacteriales bacterium
ATCTACACTTATGCGATCGTCGGCAGCGTCAGATGTGTATAAGAGACAGTTCCGTAACCGCGCTCCAGGGGTTCGATCACATATTTTCCATAGGAAGCGTCGCCGGGTGTTTCGATACACTCGATCTGGGGCTTCTCAATTTCGATCATGCAGTACCCTCCTTCATTCTTTTGGCGGAGCAGCCGAAGGGGCCGCGTCCAATTTGGTTCCAGTGCTTCGTGAGGGTTTGAACCCTATTACTTGGAGTACAACTCGACGATCAGATGCTCCTCGATGGGCATGTCGATGTCCTCGCGGGCGGGCATGGTGACGACGGTACCCTTCAGGGCGGTCTTGTCGCGCTCCAGCCACTTGGGGACGGTGACCATGGGGGCATCCTCGGCGGTCAGGCGCTTGAAGGCCACGGAGGAGCGGCTGCTCTCCTTGACCTCGATCACATCGCCCACGCGCACCAGATAGGAGGGGATGTTGACCTTATGGCCATTGACGGTGAAATGGGCGTGGTTCACCAGCTGACGGGCCTCGCGGCGGGTCATGGCGAAGCCCAGACGATACACCACATTGTCCAGACGACGCTCTACCAGGCTCAGCAGGTTCTCGCCGGTCTTGCCGGGCATGGCGGAAGCCTTCTCATAGTAAGCATGGAACTGCTTCTCCAGGATGCCATAGACGAACTTGACCTTCTGCTTCTCGTTGAGCTGGATGGCGTACTCGCTCTTCTTCTTTCTCATCTGGCCGCCGGGGTTGCGTTTGGTCTCCTTCTTGGAGTAACCCATGACGGTAGGAGAAATACCCAGCGCCTTGCAACGCTTGGCGACAGGCTGCATATTCTTAGCCATGATTTAATAATCCTCCTTCTTCCGATTACACGCGACGACGCTTGGGGGGGCGGCATCCGTTGTGGGGGATGGGGGTGACGTCCTTGATCATCGTCACTTCCAGGCCCACCGCCTGCAGGGCGCGGATGGCGGCCTCACGGCCCTGACCGGGGCCCTTCACGAAGACCTCAACGGTCTTCAGGCCATGCTCCATCGCAGCCTTGGCGGCCGTCTCAGCGGCGCTCTGGGCGGCGAAGGGAGTGGACTTCTTGCTGCCGCGGAAACCGAGACCACCGGAGGAAGCCCAGGACAGAGCGTTGCCCTGTGCATCGGTGACGGTCACCATGGTGTTGTTGAAGGAAGAACGGATATGCACCTGACCCTTTTCGACGTTCTTCTTCTCACGACGACGGCGAATGACTTTCTTGCCCTTTACGTTAGCTGCCATGATCTATTCTTCCCTCCTTTACTTCTTCTTGTTAGCGATAGTCTTCTTGGGGCCTTTGCGAGTGCGTGCATTGGTCTTGCTGCGCTGACCGCGAACGGGCAGGCCACGACGGTGGCGCATGCCGCGATAGCAGCCGATTTCAGTCAGACGCTTGATGTCAAGCGCCACTTGACGACGCAGATCACCCTCGACCACATAGGACTGGTCAATGGCCTCACGCAGCTTCGCTTCGTCGGCCTCGGTCAGATCCTTTACGCGAGTGTCGGGGTTGATGCCTGTCTGCGCGAGGATATCCTGCGCACTTTTTCTTCCAATACCATAGATATAAGTCAAACCGATCTCGATTCGCTTATCCTTGGGCAGGTCAATACCGGCAATACGTGCCATAACTTAGAGCACCTCCACTTTCTACTTAGCCCTGTCTCTGCTTATGCTTGGGATTCTCGCAAATGACCATGACACGGCCTTTGCGGCGGATCACTTTGCACTTCTCGCACATGGGCTTCACGGACGGTCTTACTTTCATTTTGATAAACCTCCTACTTACTGCGCCAGGTGATTCGGCCACGGGTCAGATCGTAAGGGGACATTTCCACTGTCACCTTGTCGCCGGGCAGAATCCTGATGAAATTCATTCTGAGCTTTCCGGAAATATGCGCTAATATCGTGTGTCCATTTCCAATGTCAACTTGGAATGTGGTGTTGGGCAGGGACTCGACGACCACGCCCTCGACTTCGATCATATCGGATTTTGCCAAGTGCTATCCCTCCTGGTCTTGATCACCGCCGCTTAACGCGGCTATGGCTTTACGAAGCTCACTATTTGTGATTTTTTCGCTGCTTCTGATCTTCTCAGCCACCAGACTGTGGCTCTCACCCACAAGTGCCACATGCTTGCGGCGCTTGCGCTTGGGATGCTCCAGCCGGCGCTGTTTCCCGTCGGCCAGCAGGAGGAAGTCCCCCTCCGCTGCAAGCACGAAGAAGAGGCTTCCTGCGTCCCTGCCGGCGACTGATCTGACAATGTTTGATTTGGCTATGTCCATGTTACACCAGCGATTTCTCCGGGTCCGTCAGAAGCTCCGGCTCTCCGGCGGTGATCAGGATGGTGTTTTCATAGTGGGCGGCGTTTTTGCCGTCCGCCGTCTTCACGGTCCAGCCGTCCGGCATCTGCTTGATGGCGGCGCTGCCCGCGTTGACCATGGGCTCCACGGCGATGGTCATGCCCCGCAGAAGCCGGGGACCATGGCCGGGGTTGCCGAAGTTGGGCACCTCCGGCGGCTCGTGCATCCGCCGGCCGATGCCGTGACCGACATACTCCCGGACGACGCTGAAGCCGTTGGATTCCACATAGGCCTGCACCGCGGCGGAGATATCCGACAGGCGGTAGCCCTCCCTGGCATACTTGATGCCCTGGAAGAAGCTCTCCTGCGTGACCCGGATCAGCCGCATGGCCTCGTCGGACACCTGCCCGCAGGGGTAGGTGCCGGCGCAGTCGCCATGGAAGCCGCCGATGAACGCGCCCACGTCCACGCTGACGATGTCGCCCTCCTTCAGCACCCGCTTGCCGGGGATGCCGTGGATGATCTCATCGTTGACGGAGACGCACACGCTGGCCGGATAGCCGTTGTAGTGCAGGAACGAGGGCGTGGCGCCCTGCTCCGTGATGAACTGGAACACAGCCTTATCGATCTGCTGCGTTGTGACGCCGGGTCTTACCATATCCCGTGCCAGGGCACGGGCTGCCGCGGTAATTTTGCCAGCCCGGCGCATCAACTCGATCTCGTGCGCGGATTTCAGTGTGATCATTCGGACACTCCTAACGCACGGAGGATCAACTGGGTGGTGCCGGCCACGGTGGGCTGGTCCTCCACAGTTTTCAGGAGACCCCGGGCCTCATAGAAGCCCTTGAGGGGTTCCGTCTCTTTATGATAGACCGCAAGACGATCACGGACCGTCTCAGGGTCATCATCCTTACGCTGCTTGAGCGCGCCGCCGCACACATCGCACACGCCCTCCTTTTTGGGGGGGATGTTGACGATGTGATAGCTGGCGCCGCAGTTCTCGCAGACACGGCGGCCGCCCATCCGGGCGATGATCTTCTCATCGGGGATCTCGATGGCCACCACGGCGTCGAATCTGATACCTGCCTGCTCCAGCGCCTCGGCCTGGGCGATGGTGCGGGGCACGCCGTCCAGGATGTAGCCGTTGGCGCAGTCAGGCTCCTGCAGACGCTCGCTGATGATGCCGATGATGACCTCATCGGGCACCAGCTTGCCGGCGTCCATGTACTCCTTGGCCTTCAGGCCGGTGGGAGTGCCGTTCTTGACAGCTGCACGCAGGATGTTACCGGTAGAGATGGTGGGGATACCCAGCGTCTTCTTGATAATGTCCGCCTGAGTGCCTTTGCCGGCACCAGGAGCGCCTAAAAGGATCAGTTTCATGATACACCTCAATTATTCGAGGAAGCCCTTATACTGACGCATCAGCATCTGGGATTCCAGAGCCTGTACGGTCTCCAGCGCAACACCCACCACGATGATGACGGAGGTGCCGCCGATGGACAGGGACGCCACGTTGACGATCTTGCCGATGAGCAGAGGCAGGATGGCCACGACGCCCAGATAGATGGCGCCGAACAGCGTGACCTTGTTGAGGACCTTCTTGATGAAGTCCGCGGTGGGCTTACCGGGGCGGAAGCCGGGGATGAAGCCGCCGTTCTTCTTCAGGTTGTTGGAGATCTCAACCGGGTTGAACTGGATGGTGGCGTAGAAGTAGCTGAAGGCGATGATCATCAGGAAGTAGACGATCATGTACAGCACGCTCTTGCTGTCCACTGCGTTGACCAGCGTGTAGCCGAAGGTGCCCTTCTCGGGAGCGGGCAGGAACGCCGCCACCGTGGGGATGATCATGGCGATGGACTGGGCGAAGATGATGGGCAGAACGCCGGACATGTTCACCTTCATGGGCAGCGTGGAGCTCTGGCCGCCGTACATCTTGCGGCCCACCTGGCGCTTGGCGTACTGCACCGGGATGCGGCGCTCGGCGCCGTTGACCCAGGTGATCAGGACGATCAGGGCCAGGATGCCCACCACGACCAGAACGGCCATCCACCAGGCCATGTCGCCGGTGCGCAGGGAGGTGGCCATGTTGCCCACCATGCTGGGCATGCGGGACAGGATACCTGCGAACAGGATGATGGAGATACCGTTGCCGATACCGAACTCGGTGATCTGCTCACCCATCCACATGACGAAGGAGGAGCCGGCGATGAAGGAGACGATGATGACCAGAGCAGCCCAGACGCTGGTGTTGGTCAGGATACCGTAGTTCTTCATCAGGGCGTAGTAGCCC
Organism: uncultured Eubacteriales bacterium; assembly: GCA_900551355.1. GTDB lineage: Bacteria > Bacillota > Clostridia > Oscillospirales > Oscillospiraceae > Vescimonas. The sequence goes on from URVR01000016.1 coordinate 4,618, forward strand.
CAGCCCTGCAGGATGGCGATGGCCACCGTTGCGTAACGGGTGATGGACTGGATCTTCTTCTTGCCCTCCTCGCCGCCGTCGCGGGCCATGCGCTCCAGCGCAGGGATGGCGATGGTCAGCAGCTGGATGATGATGGAGCTGTTGATGTAGGGCTGGACGCCCAGCGCGAACACCGTGGCCTCCGCGAAGGCGCCGCCGGACATGACGTTGTACAGGCCCAGGACGGTGGTGCTCAGCTGCTTCAGGTAGTCGCCCAGCAGCTCCGTGTCCACATAGGGAACGGGGATGGCGTTGCCGATACGGAAGATCAGCAGGATCAGGGCGGTGAACACCAGCTTCTTGCGGAGCTCGGGGATCGCCCACGCCTTTTTGATCGTCTGGATCACGTTAGATCACCTCTGCCTTTCCACCGGCTGCTTCGATCGCTTCCTTAGCAGCCTGGGAGAAAGCAGCGGCCTGCACGGTCACCTTCTTGGTAACTTTGCCGTTACCGAGGACCTTGTAGCCGTACTCGCACTTGCTCAGGATACCCTTTGCAAGCAGGGCTTCAGCGGTGACGATCTCGCCGTCCTCAAACTTGTTGAGGGCGCTCAGGTTGATGATTTCCAGGGGCTTGGCAAAAATGTTGTTGAAACCGCGCTTGGGGATGCGGCGGGCCAGAGGCATCTGGCCGCCTTCAAAGCCGATGCGGGTGCCGCCGCCGGAGCGGGCTTTCTGACCCTTATGGCCGCGGCCTGCGGTCTTGCCGTTGCCGGAGCCGTGACCACGGCCCTTGCGATAGGCTTCCTTGGTGGAGCCGGCGGCGGGAGACAGTTCATTCAGTTTCATGCTCTCGCACCTCCTTATTCTACTTCGGTCACCTGCAGCAGGTAACCGATCTTTGCGACCTTGCCGCGGGTCTGAGCGTTGTCAGGCTGCACGGTGGTGTCACCGATCTTACGCAGGCCCAGAGAGTTGGCAGTGGCGATGTGCTTTTCCAGTCTGCCGTTGAGGCTCTTAACGAGCTGGATCTTCAGATTAGCCATGTTCTCTCCTCCTTAACCCACGATCTCGTCCACGCTCTTGCCGCGGGTGCGGGCGACCTCTTCCGGGGTACGCAGAGCCTTCAGGCCCTCAAAGGTGGCGGCAACCACGTTCACGGCGGTGTTGGAACGCAGGCACTTGGTACGGATATCCTTGATACCGGCAGCTTCCATGATGATACGCACGGGGCCGCCGGCGATCACGCCGGTACCGGGGGCGGCGGGCTTCATCAGCACGCGGCCTGCACCGGCCTCGCCGATGATCTCATGGGGGATGGTGCTGCCGGACAGGGAGATGGTGATCATGTTCTTCTTGGCATCCTCGATGCCCTTGCGGATCGCCTCGGGGACCTCGGCGGCCTTGCCCAGACCGAAGCCGACCTTGCCCTTGCCGTCGCCGACGACCATCAGGGCGGAGAACTTCATGACACGACCACCCTTAACGGTCTTGGATACGCGGTTGGTAGCGACTACTTTCTCAATGTACTCGCTCTGCTCTCTTTCAAATCTTGCCATTGATAAGTCCTCCTTCCTTAGAATTCCAGGCCGCCCTCGCGGGCGCCTTCAGCCAGCTCGGCCACACGGCCGTGGTACAGGTAACCGCCGCGGTCGAACACGACCTGGTCGATGCCCTTGGCCTTGCAGCGCTCGGCCACCAGCTTGCCCACGGCGCGGGCAGCAGCCTTGTTGCCGCCGTTGCCCTCGATCTCCTTATCCAGAGAGGAGGCGGACACCAGGGTGTTGCCGGCCACATCGTCGATGACCTGGGCATAGATGTTCTTCTCGCTGCGGAACACGTTCAGACGGGGACGCTCGGGAGTGCCGGACAGCTTGGCACGGACTCTCTTATGGCGCTTCAGACGCTGCGCGTTGGTATCGGGTCTTTTAATCATATCGGCACACCTCCTTACTTCTTGGCGCCGGTCTTACCGACCTTGCGGCGGATGACTTCGTCAACATACTTGATGCCCTTGCCCTTATAAGGCTCGGGAGGACGCTTCTCGCGGACTTCCGCCGCAAACTGGCCCACCTTCTGCTTGTCGGGGCCGGAGATCACGACCTTGTTGGGGCCGGGGACCTCGATGGTGATGCCGTCGATCTCGGCCACCTTCACGGGGTGAGAGTAGCCCAGGTTCATGACCAGCTCGTTGCCTTCCTTAGCGGCACGATAGCCAACACCGTTGATCTCCAGCTCCTTCTTGAAGCCTTCGCTGACGCCAACGACCATGTTGTGCAGCAGAGCGCGGGTCATGCCGTGCAGTGCGCAGTGCAGCTTGTCGTCGGAGGGGCGCTTGACGTGGATGACGTTGCCGTCCTGCTCCAGGATCATCTCGGGACGCAGAGCCTGCACCAGAGTACCCTTGGGGCCCTTGACGGTAACGACGTTGTTCTCCGCAATGGTGACTTCCACACCGGCGGGGACGGTAATGGGCATTCTACCAATTCTCGACATTGTTCAAATACCTCCTTACCATACGAATGCAAGGACTTCGCCGCCGACGTGAGCCGCGCGAGCAGCCTTGTCGGTCATGACGCCCTTGGAAGTGGATACGATCGCAATACCAAGACCACGCAGCACGCGGGGCAGCTCGTCGGCGCCCACATAGACGCGCAGGCCGGGCTTGGACACGCGGCGCAGGCCGGAGATGACCTTCTCCTTGCCGGCGTTGTACTTCAGGGTGATGCGGATGGTGCCCTGGGTACCGTCGTTGACGATCTGGAAGGACTTGATGTAGCCCTCGTCCAGCAGGATCTGAGCGATGCTCTTCTTCATGTTGGAAGCGGGAACATCCACGGTCTCGTGCTTGGCATTGTTGGCGTTGCGGATACGGGTGAGCATATCGGCAACAGGATCAGTGATGTGCATACTTGTAATTCCTCCTATTTTAGAGTTACAGGCGGATGCCTGTTGAGGCAGCGAGGTATCACTGATAATTTAGTCCGCCGGCACTCACGATGCCGATGTTTAATTACCAGTGACCTTTCGCCATCCTATATTACCGGGAGCCTTGCGGCTCTTAGGTACGTTGGGTCGGCAGGGAGCAGCGCCCTCTGCCCATCTTGGTAGAGATTTTGTTCTCAGACGAGGCGGTGAGGCGATGGCGTACTTTGTGTACGCCGAGCCGCACCAACGAAGTATGAGGACAAAAGATCACCAAGAAGCCTTGCGGACACCGGGGATCTCGCCCTTGTAAGCCAGCGTGCGGAAGCAGATACGGCACACGCCGTAGTCACGCAGGTAGGCGTGGGGACGGCCGCACAGCTTGCAGCGGTTGTACTTACGGGTGGAGAATTTCGCAGGCGCCTGCTGCTTCAGGATCATAGACTTTTTAGCCATTTCGTTCTCCTCCTAATCAGCGTTCAAAGGGAGCGCCGACCAGGGTCAGCAACTCGCGTGCTTCTTCATCGGTCTGGGCGGTGGTGCAGATGACGATATCCATACCGCGGATCTTGTCGATCTTATCGTACTCGATCTCGGGGAAGATCAGCTGCTCCTTGATACCCAGGGCATAGTTGCCGCGGCCGTCAAAGGCGTTGGCGCTGATGCCGCGGAAGTCACGGACACGGGGCAGAGCCACGTTGAACAGACGATCCAGGAATTCCCACATCTTGTCGCCGCGCAGCGTGACCTTGGCGCCCACGGGCATACCCTCACGCAGCTTGAAGTTTGCAACGGACTTCTTGGCGATGGTGATGATGGCCTTCTGGCCAGTGATGGTGGCCAGATCGCCGCACACAGCGTCCAGAACCTTGGCGTTCTCACGAGCCTCACCGCAGCCCACGTTCACGACGACCTTGTCGATCTTGGGGATCTGCATGGTGGACTTGTAGCCGAACTTCTTGAAGAGAGCGGGAGCCACTTCTTCGGTATACTTAACTTTCAGACGTGCCATTTACTTACTCTCTCCTTTCTCACAGAGCGGCGCCGCAGTGCTTGCACACGCGGACTTTCTTGCCGTCCTTGATCTCATAGGCCACGCGGGTGGGCTTGTCGCACTTGGGGCAGACCACCTGGACCTTGCTGGCGTAGATAGCCGCCTCGCGCTTGACGATGCCGCCCTCTTCGCCCTGCTTGCGGGGCTTGATGTGGCAGGTCACCATGTTGATGCCCTCCACCACGACCTTGCGCTCGCTGGGGACAGTGCCCAGCACCTTGCCGGACTTGCCCTTGTCCTTGCCGGACAGAACGACCACCTTGTCGTTCTTCTTGATCTTCAGACTATTCATGTGACCGGCCCTCCTTAAATAACTTCGGGAGCGAGGGACAGGATCTTCATGTAATCCTTGTCGCGCAGCTCACGAGCAACCGGCCCAAAGATACGGGTACCTCTGGGGTTCTTGTCGTCCTTGATGAGGACGGCGGCGTTGTCGTCGAAACGGACGTAAGTGCCGTCGGCGCGGCGAACGCCCTTGGCGGAGCGGACGATCACGGCCTTGACGACCTCGCCCTTCTTCACCTGGCCGCCGGGCGTGCTCTTGCGCACGGAAGCGACGATGACATCACCGATGTTGCCGTACTTGCGCTTGGAGCCGCCCAGAACGCGGATGCACTTGATCTCCTTGGCGCCGGTATTATCGGCAACCTTCAGATAGGACTCTTGCTGAATCATACTTGCGGCACCTCCTTACTTAGCCTTCTCGACGATCTCGACCACGCGCCAACGCTTGTCCTTGGACAGGGGGCGGGTCTCCATCACCTTGACGATGTCGCCGACGCCGCAAGCGTTCTGCTCGTCATGAGCCTTCAGCTTGTAGGTGCGGCCGACAATCTTCTTATACAGAGGATGGGCGACGCGGTCCTCGATGGCGACGACCACGGTCTTGTCCATCTTATCGGAAACGACCTTGCCGACTCTGGTCTTGCGGGAGGAAATTCTCTTCTCTTCCATTTTACTTCTCCTCCTTTTCACGGATAACGGTCTTGACGCGGGCGATGTCGCGCTTGGTCTCGGCGATCTTGAGAGGATTGTCCAGCTGATTGGTTGCGTGCTGCATACGCAGGAAGAACAGATCCTTCTTCAGGGAGTCCAGCTTCTCGTTGAGCTGCTCCACGGTCATTGCACGTACTTCAGTTGCCTTCATCTCATTCACCTACTTCCTGGGCTTCGAGATCCTCGCGCTTGACGATCTTCGTCTTGATGGGCAGCTTGTGGCTGGCCAGACGCAGGGCCTCGCGGGCGACCTCTTCGGAAACACCGGCGATCTCGAACATGACACGGCCGGGCTTGACTACTGCGACCCAATACTCGGGGGAACCCTTACCGGAACCCATGCGGGTCTCAGCGGGCTTCTCGGTGATGGGTTTGTCGGGGAAGATCTTGATCCAGACCTGACCGCCACGCTTGGTATAGCGGGTCATGGCGATACGGGCGGCCTCGATCTGATTGCTGGTGATCCAGCTGGGCTCCAGGGCGACCAGACCGTACTCGCCGTAGGTCACCTTATTGCCGCGCATGGCCTTGCCGGTGAGGCGGCCACGGTGTACTCTGCGGTACTTAACTCTCTTGGGCAGAAGCATTACTGAGCGCCTCCTTCTTTCTTTTCTGCGGGCTTGCGGAAGCCGCCCTCGGGACGGGGACCGCGGTTGAAGCCGCCGTTCTGACGGTCACGGTTGAAGCCGCCGTTCTGGCCATCGCGGCGGAAACCACCGCGGCGGTCGCCGTCACGACGGTTGCCGCGACGCTCACGACGCTCCTGATAGGGCTTGCTGGTGTCCAGGGTGCGCGGGGTGGTGCGCAGAGCCTGGGACAGGATCTCGCCCTTGTAGATCCACACCTTCACGCCGATGCGGCCGAAGGTGGTGGCAGCCTCAGCGAAGCCGTAGTCGATGTCGGCGCGCAGGGTCTGCAGGGGGATGGTGCCCTCGTGATAGTGCTCGGAGCCGGCGATCTCACGGCCGCCCAGACGGCCGCCGCAGTTGCACTTGATGCCCTTGGCGCCGGCGCGCATGGCGCGGCCCATGGCGTTCTTCATGGCACGGCGGTGGGAGATACGCTTCTCCAGCTGCGCGGCGATGTTCTCGGCCACCAGCTGTGCGTCCATATCGGGGTTGCGGACCTCGACGATGTTCAGCTTCACGGTCTTGCCGATCAGCTTCTCCACGTCCTTGCGGTACTGCTCGATCTGCTCGCCGCCCTTGCCGATGACCACGCCGGGGCGGGCCACGTGCAGGTAGATGGTGACGACCTCGTTGCTGCGCTCGATCTCGATCTTGGAGACACCGGCGGCAAACAGCAGCTTCTTCAGGTACACGCGGATCTTGTGGTCCTCGACCAGCAGGTCGCCGACCTTCTCATTGCTGGCATACCAGCGGGAATCCCAGTCTTTGATGACGCCCACGCGCATGCCATGGGGATTGACTTTCTGACCCATTTAACTGTTCCTCCCTTTCTTAGTCTCTCTCGGCGACGGCCAGCGTCACGTGAGAGGTTCTCTTGTTGATGCGGTAGGCGCGGCCCTGTGCCCGAGGCATCATGCGCTTGAGGATGGGGCCGGGGGTGGCGAACACCTGAGTGACCACCAGCTTGTCCGGGTCCATGCTGAAGTTGTTCTCAGCATTGGCGCAGGCGCTCTTGAGCAGCTTCACCAGCGGCTCGGAGGCGGACTTGGGGGTGTTCATCAGGATGGCCATGGCAGTCTTGGCATCCTTGCCGCGGATCAGATCGCAGACGATCTGGACCTTGCGGGGAGAGATGCGGACGTATCTCAGATATGCTTTCGCTTCCATATTACTCTGCATCCTCCTTTTACGCTTTCTTGGTGTGGCCGCGGAAGGTACGAGTGGGTGCGAACTCACCCAGCTTGTGACCCACCATGTCCTCCTGCACGTAGACAGGCACATGACGGCGGCCGTCGTGGACAGCGATGGTATGGCCGACGAAGGCGGGGAAGATGGTGGAGCTGCGGCTCCAGGTCTTCAGCACGTTCTTCTCGCCCTTGGCGTTCATTTCTTCGACCCGCTTCAGCAGCTCAGGGGCAACATACGGGCCTTTTTTGATAGATCTGCTCATATTCTCTTGCCTCCTTTACTTCACGTTGCGACGCTTGACAATGAACTTGTCGGTGGGATTCTTCTTCTTGCGGGTCTTGTAACCCAGAGCCGGCTTGCCCCAGGGAGTGACAGGGCCGGGACGGCCCACGGGGGACTTGCCTTCACCACCGCCGTGGGGGTGGTCGCAGGGGTTCATGACGGAACCGCGGACGGTGGGACGCCAACCCATGTGACGCTTGCGGCCGGCCTTACCGATCTGGATGTTCTCGTGCTCCAGATTGCCCACCTGCCCGATGCAGGCGGTGCAGTTGGTGCGGATGATGCGGACCTCGCCGGAGGGCATACGGATCTGGGCGTTGGCGCCCTCCTTGGCCATCAGCTGGGCGTAGGCACCGGCGGAGCGGACCAGCTGGGCGCCCTTGCCGGGATGCATCTCGATGTTGTGGATCACAGTACCCACGGGGATGTTGGCGATGGGCAGGCAGTTGCCGGGCTTGATGTCGGCAGCGGCGCTGGAGATCACCTTGTCACCGGCGGTCAGGCCGACGGGCGCGATGATGTAGCGCTTCTCGCCGTCCTCGTACTGCACCAGCGCGATGTTGGCGCTGCGGTTGGGATCGTACTCCAGACGCAGGACGGTGGCTTCCATATCCACCTTGTCGCGCTTGAAGTCGATGATACGATACTTGCGCTTCTCGCCGCCGCCGCGATGGCGGACGGTGATGCGGCCGTAGCTGTTGCGACCAGCGTTCTTCTTCAGCACCTCGGTCAGGCTGGCCTCGGGCTTGGCGTGCTTATCGATGCCGTCGAAGCCGGAGACAGTCATGTGCCGGCGGGAAGGGGTGGTCGGCTTAAAAGTTTTGATAGACATTCTCTACACTCCCTTCTCTTACACCATACCCTCGAAGAACTCGATGGTCTTGGAATCTTCAGTCAGCTGGACATAAGCCTTTTTCCAGCTCTTGCGCTGGCCGGGACGGCCGGCGCCCATGCGCTTGGTCTTGCCATCGTAGTTGATGGTGTTGACCTTGGCGACCTTCACGCCGAAGATCTTCTCCACGGCGTTCTTGATCTCGATCTTGCCGGCGGTGGGAGCCACTTCAAAGACGTACTTCTTTTCGGAAGTAGCGGCCATGGAGCGCTCGGTAATGACCGGACGGATGATGATGTCGTATACGTTAGCCATTATGCGAACACCTCCTCGATTACTGCGAGGGCTTCCTTATCCAGCACCAGATACTTGGCGTTCAGAATGTCGTAGACATTGATGAGGTTCGCCATGGAAGTAACGACGCCGGGGATGTTGCGGGCGCTCTTGACGATGATCTCGTCCTTGGCGGGGGTGACCACCAGAGACTTGCCGTCAGCCTTGACGGCGGTCAGGAAAGCGCGGAAGTCCTTGGTCTTGATGCTGTCCATCTTGATGCTGTCGATGACGATGATCTCGCCGGCAGCGGCCTTGGCGGACAGAGCGGATTTCATAGCCAGTCTCTTGACCTTCTTGTTCAGAACGTAAGAGTAGCTGCGGGGCTTGGGGGCGAACACGATGCCGCCGTGGGTCCACTGGGGCGCACGGGTGCTGCCCTGACGGGCGTGACCGGTGCCCTTCTGGCGCCAGGGCTTCTTGCCGCCGCCGGAAACCTCGGCGCGGGTCAGAGCGCTCTGGGTGCCCTGACGGCAGTTGGCCAAGTGGTTCTTCACCACTTCGTGGACAACAGCGGTGTTCGGCTCGATGCCGAAGATGCCGTCGTTCAGTTCAACAGTACCGACCTCAGCGCCGGCCATGTTCAAAACTTTGATGGTAGACATATCCTTAAGCACTCCTTTCCTTACTTAGTACGGGCGGAAGCCTTCTGCGGGTTACGACCGGAAGCCTTCTGCGGGTTGTTGCTGATACCGGTGTCGGCATGCTTGATGCGGTGGGTCTTGACGGTGCTCTTGATGAGGACCAGACCGCCCTTGGGACCGGGAATGGCGCCGCGCACAGCGATGAGATTCAGCTCGGGATCGACCTTGACGATATCCAGGTTCTGGATGGTGACCTGATCGCAGCCCATCTGGCCAGCGCCGATCTTGCCCTTGAAAATACGGCTGGGATCGGTGGTGGAGCCCATGGAACCGGCGTGACGATGGACGGGGCCGCCGCCGTGGCTCATGGGAGTACGGCCGGCGTTCCAGCGCTTCACAACGCCCTGATAGCCGTGGCCCTTGCTGGTGCCGGTGACGTCCACGAAGTCGCCCTCTTTGAAGGTGTCAGCCTTCACGATGTCGCCGATGTTCAGCTCAGCCGCGTTGTCCAGGTCAAACTCGCGCAGGTACTTCTTGGGGGCGACGCCGGCCTTGTTCAGGTGGCCCATCTCGGGCTTGGTCAGCTTGCGCTCGGGGATATCCTCGTAGCCCAGCTGCACAGCGGCGTAGCCTTCCTTCTCGGCAGTCTTCTTCTGGACGACGGTGCAGGGACCCGCCTCGATCACGGTGACGGGGATCACCTTGCCGTTCTCGTCGAAGATCTGAGACATACCGACTTTCTTGCCAATGATTGCCTTCATGTATGATCCTCCTTAAAGGTTATTGGTCGACATAGTTCAATCCGCATTGGGGCAGATCGCTTGCTCTGCCGACGTAACCCCCGCCCGCCTCACGCAAGTCGGCGAGCGGTCGGGTAGCAAGCAGTTTATTTGCAGGGATATTATATAAGGTGGGTTACAGCTTGATCTCGATCTCCACACCGGCGGGCAGATCCAGAGCCATCAGCGCCTCCACGGTCTTGGGGGTGGAGTTGGTGATGTCGATCAGTCTCTTGTGGGTGCGGCGCTCGAACTGCTCACGGCTGTCCTTATACTTGTGGGTAGCGCGCAGGATGGTGACGATCTCTTTCTTGGTGGGCAGAGGGATGGGGCCGGACACGCTGGCGCCGGTGCGCTTGGCGGTCTCAACGATCTTCTCTGCGGACTGGTCGATGACCTGGTGGTCATAGGCCTTCAGACGAATGCGAATCATTTCTTTTGCCATTTGGTCTTTTCCTCCATGTTTTCGTACGGTTTTTTCTGCGTGACCTACTGCCGTACGGCGGGAAATTTCTTATTCACCGTTCCGTGCGTATCATTCCGGCTCATAAGAAACACCGGCTTCTGGCCGGTGTCCTTCTGGCGCGGCGATCTACGCCGGCGAACAGAAATCTCTCAGCCGCCCGATTATCGGACATACTCCCCGGAAGTTACCTCCTTTTCGGAGCAATCTCCCGGTTCATCGCATTGCAAACGCTCCCGGGTGTGTTGCCCCCGTTACGCGCGTACCTGCATATAATATAGGAAAAACCGCGTGGTGTCAAGTAGGTTTTTCTATTTTGTCAACAAAATTTCCATGAAATTTTCAGCACTTTTGACGGGCATAGATATTGTGCCGCCGGGGCTGCTCCCCTCCCCTATCTGGGGGCCGAGCGGCAGAAAAAGAGCCGCCCGAAGGCGGCTCTTCTGCGTATTTGTGCCGTTTTGCGCCTTTTGAATATCCTGTCGCTCAGATCCGCTTCCACTTGGCGCCGTTGGGGATGTCGGTGACCTCGATGCCCTTGGCCTTCAGCTCGTCGCGGATGCGGTCGGCCTCGGCGAAGTTCTTGGCCTTCTTGGCGTCGGCCCGGGCGCGGATCAGCGCCTCCACCTCGCCGTCCGTCTCGCCGGACTCGCTGATGACAGTGAACTCGCCGGCAACGGGAGCGGCGGTCTGCTTGGCGCGGAGGGCGGCGGCCTTCTCCAGCAGCTTCAGGCCCAGCACGGTGTCGAAGCTGTCCAGCAGAGCCAGCTTGGTCTTATCGTTGGTCTTGGCCTTCAGCACGTCGTACAGCACGGTGACGGCCATGGAGGTGTTCAGGTCGTTGTCCATGGCGGCGGTGAACTTGGCCTTATACTCGTCAAAGGCGGCCTGCTCCACCTCGCCCTCGTCCTTCAGGGCGGCGATGCGGGTCAGCAGCTTGTTGTAGGCCACGGTGGCGTTGTCCAGATTCTCCCAGGTGAACACCAGGCTCTTGCGGTAGTGGCTCTGGAGGCAGAAGAAGCGGTAGGCCAGGGGGTCATAGCCCTTCTCCTCCAGCAAGGAGACGGTGAGGAACTCGCCCTTGGACTTGGACATCTTGCCGTGGTCGGTGTTCAGATGGGCCACATGGCACCAATGGGGGCACCACGGGTGGCCCAGATAGCTCTCGGACTGGGCGATCTCGTTGGTGTGGTGGGGGAAGGCGTTGTCCACGCCGCCGCAGTGCAGGTCCAGGTACTCGCCGTTGTACTTCATGGAGATGCCGGAGCATTCAATGTGCCAGCCGGGGTAGCCCACGCCCCAGGGGGAATCCCATTTCAGGGCCTGATCCTCGAACTTGGACTTGGTGAACCACAGCACGAAGTCGTTCTTATTGCGCTTGTTGGTGTCCTCCTCCACGCCCTCGCGGACGCCCACCGCCAGATCCTCCTCGTTGTGGTCGTTGAAGATGTAGTAGCGCTGGAGCTTGCTGGTGTCGAAGTACACGTTGCCGCCGGCCACATAGGCGTAGCCGGTGTCGATGAGCTTGGTGATGATCCGGATATAGTCGTCGATAAGGCCGGTGGCGGGCTGCACCACGTCGGGGCGCTTGATGTTCAGCTTCTGACAGTCGGAGAAAAACGCGTCGGTGTAGTACTGGGCGATCTCCATGACGGACTTGTGCTCGCGCTTGGCGCCCTTGAGCATCTTATCCTCGCCCTCGTCGGCGTCGGAGGTCAGGTGTCCCACGTCGGTGATGTTCATGACGCGATTCACGTCGTAGCCGGCGTAGCGCAGGTACTTCTCCAGCACGTCCTCCATGATGTAGGAGCGCAGGTTGCCGATGTGGGCGAAGTGGTACACCGTGGGGCCGCAGGTGTACATCTCCACATGGCCGGGGGTGTGGGTCTTGAACTCCTCTTTTTTGTGGGTGGCGGAATTATACAGATACATGACTGTCTCTTATACACATCTGACGCTGCCGACGATCGCATAAGTGTAGATC
>URVR01000017.1 GCA_900551355.1 uncultured Eubacteriales bacterium
GCATCCTGGGGCTGTATTCGGTCCCAAGGGTTTGGCTGTTCGCCAATTAAAGCGGCACGCGAGCTGGGTTCAGAACGTCGTGAGACAGTTCGGTCCCTATCTGTTGCGGGCGTAAGAGATTTGAAGGGAGCTGTCCTTAGTACGAGAGGACCGGGATGGACGTACCTCTGGTGCACCAGTTGTCCTGCCAAGGGCATAGCTGGGTAGCTATGTACGGACGAGATAAACGCTGAAAGCATCTAAGCGTGAAACTCTCCCTAAGATGAGATCTCTCATCCTTTATGGAGTAAGGGCCCAGAAAGACGATCTGGTTGATAGGCCGGAGGTGGAAGTGCAGTAATGCATGCAGCTGACCGGTACTAATAGCCCGAGGGCTTGACCTACAATTTGCAGGCAATCTAAGCCTTCTCCCATCTATCTTCTTTGTTCGGTTTTCAGGGTACAAGCGCATAAGAAGTTGGTGCTGATTAGGGCGAGGGTCCACCCGTTCCCATCCCGAACACGGAAGTTAAGCTCGCTTCTGCTGACAATACTTGGCTGGAGACGGCCCGGGAAGATAGGTAGCGCCAACACAAAGCCCACGACGCAAGTCGTGGGCTTTCTCTTTTTCTCGGACGGCGCGGCGGTCTTGTACTCCGCGATATGCAGCGGGGGAAGTTCCGGTGTGTGCCGGTCGGGAACGTGCCGGAGGGTGGGCGGCGCTTGCGATTTTTCTCCTGGTGTGATAGGATACCCCAAACGGGACTGCAAGGGGGAAAACAGATGGAGCTTAAGATCCGCAGAATGCAAAGCGGCGACGCTGACGAGCTGCATCGACTGCTCTCAGATCCAGTGGTGATGCGCTATCTGGAGCCGCCCTACGACAGGGCGCAGACGGAAGCGTTTCTATGCTGTGCGGGACTGGCGGCGCAGCCCCTTGTGTATGCGGTCGAGGAAAGTGGGCGCCTTATCGGCTATGTGATCTATCACGCCTACGACGAGGACAGCATGGAAATCGGCTGGGTGCTGTTTCCGGAATACTGGGGGCGCGGGTGCGCGTCGGCGCTGACGGATCGCTTGATCTGCATGGCAAGAAGAGAGGGAAAGAGCGTTGTTATTGAATGTGTTCCGGAACAGGCGGCGACAGTGCGGCTTGCCGCGAAAAAAGGATTCCGCTTTTGCAGGATCGCTGACGGACTGGCGGTGTACCGGCTTGCGGCTGCAGGTGAAGGAAATGCGGCGCAGCGCATGAAGGGAGGAGCGCGGAATGGCGTTTGATTTCAAAAAGGAATACCGGGAATTTTATCTGCCGAAGGACAGACCGGAGGTCGTGACGGTCCCCACCATGCACTACATGGCGGTGCGGGGCGTGGGGGATCCCAACCAGCCGGGAGGTACCTATCAGCAGGCGATACAGATGCTGTATACGGTGGCGTACACGCTGAAGATGAGTGGACGGGGCGGTCACAAGATCGACGGCTTTTTCGACTATGTGGTACCGCCGCTGGAGGGCTTCTGGCGGACGGGCTTTGATCCGGCGGACAAGGCGGCGTTCCGATGGACATCGGTGATCCGCCTGCCGGATTTCGTGACCGAGGAGGCGCTGCGCTGGGCGAAACAGGCTGCGGCGGAGAAGAAAAAGCTGGACTGCGGCGCAGTGGAGTTCCTGACAGTCAGCGAGGGGCTGTGCGTGCAGTGCATGCACATCGGGCCGTTCGACCGGGAGGCGGAGACGGTGGCGGCGATGAATCGTTTTCTGGCGGAAAACGGCTATGTGAACGACTTTACGGAGGCGCGGCTGCACCATGAGATCTATCTGTCGGATGCCAGAAAAACGGCGCCGGAGAAATGGAAAACGGTGATCCGCCATCCCATCCGCAGGGGATAAGGCGGGGGAAACGGAAAAAGAACAGGGAGGTGCCGGAAATGGCAGAGCATGGAAGCATTGTGATACGGGACGCCAGACTGGAGGACGCGGCGCGGCTGCTGGAGATCTACGACTACTATGTGCGGCAGACGGCCATCACCTTCGAGTACGAGACGCCCTCTCTGGAGGAGTTCCGGGAGCGGATGCGCCGGGTCATGACGCGGTATCCGTATCTGGTGGCGGAGCAGGACGGCGTGGTGCAGGGATATGCCTACGCCGGGGCGTTTCATGAGCGGGCGGCCTACGACTGGTGCTGCGAGCTGACGGTGTATCTGGCTCGGGATGCGCGGCGGTGCGGCATGGGGCGGCGGCTCTATGAGGCGCTGGAGCAGGCGCTGCGGGAAATGGGCGTCTGCAATCTCTACGCCTGCATTGCCCTCCCGGAGCGGGAGGACCAGTACCTGACCGGGAGCAGCGCGGCCTTCCATGAGCATCTGGGCTTCCGGCAGGTGGGCCTGTTCCGTGCGTGCGGGTACAAGTTCGGCCGCTGGTATCACATGATCTGGATGGAGAAGATCATCGGTACCCACCGGGCGGAGCAGCCGCCGGTGCGGCCCTACCGGTGATGGGGGGCTGACATGGAGATGGACGTGACGCGGCTGTCGGCATCGCTGACCGTGCGGCGGCTGGAGGAGACGGATGTGCCGCAGATCCTTGCGCTGTGCGGCGGAAATCCCCAATACTACCGTTATCACCCGCCGCTGCCGTCAGCGGACGGCATCCGGGAGGATATGCGGGCGCTGCCGCCGGGAAAAGCGGCGGAGGACAAATTCTATGTAGGTTATTTTGCGGGCGGCGCGCTGGCGGCGGTGATGGACCTGATTCTGGGATATCCGCAGGATAGAACGGCGCTGATCGGCTTTTTCATGGTGGATGCCAGCCGGCAGGGGACGGGACTCGGCTCCCGGCTGGTGACCGAGGCCATGGAGTGCCTGCGGGCGCAGGGCTTCACCCGGCTGCGGCTGGGGGTGGACAAGGGAAATCCCCAGAGTCTGGCGTTCTGGAAGAAGAACGGCTTCATGCAGGTGAGCGAGGACCGCTATATCGTGATGGAACGGGACATATAGACGGCCCGGAGAGAGGCCGGGTATATAAAAAAGCCGCTGCGATGCAGCGGCTTTTTTGTATGTGTATCAGCGTTGCAGGGACAGTACACCGGCGCAGGGGGAGAGAGGTAAAAATGTCATTTGGGGAAATGACTGCCGCAGCTCGTCGAATACGAAGTAGATCTCGTCCGCATCCCACGCGTCCCCAGCGGCCAGCCTGCAGCGGTCAAGGTCGGCTCGAGTCCGGAAGGCCACATCTCCGATGTAGAGACAGGCATCCTTACGCAGCAGCGGCATGAGACTGCGGATGAAGGCGATCTTATGCTGATCCGTCAGGTGGTGCAGAGAGTAGGTGGCGATGATGGCGTCATACTGCCGCCGTGTCAGCGGTTCGGCCAGACCCGCCGCAAAATCGCCGCAGTAAAGCGCGGCTGATGGCATTTTCGCCTGTGCAAGAGCTACCATTTTTTCGGAAAAATCCTGCCCCCAGATATGGCATCCCTGCTGATAAAGACTGGCGGTCAACACGCCGGTGCCGAAGCCGATGTCCAATACGTCCCCGGCACCGTGGGAGAGGACGCGGCGGAAGATATCCTGCAGGACGGCGCTGTACCCAGCAAAGGGGTAGCTGCCGCTTTCATCGGAGCAGGCGGTGCTCCGGTCGTAAGAGTCGGCCCACAGGTCAAAGCCTTCATGATCCAGCATAGTAACCTCCTTGTAACGGCGGCAGTCACTCCGCGGCGGGTATGCCGCCGTGGGCGGCGATCTTGGCCTTCGTCTCGTCCCGGACGGCCTCCCGCAGGGCGGTGAGGTAGGGAGAGAAGGCCACGTTTTCGTCGGCGTAGGTCAGGTTCAGGGCATACTCCCGGGGAAGCCAGGTGGAGATGGGCGCCTCGTTGTGCTGGATGACGGCCTCCAGCTTGTCCAGCGCCTTGTAGAGCCGGGCCTCCGGCGTCTCCAGCGCGTCCATCTCCGCGTACAGCGCCGCCATATCGGCGCAGTAGGGGGCGGGGAGGGAGGTCACCCAGCGGGACAGCAGGGAGTCCTCCTTTGCCGTGTCGGCATCGGTCTTCAGAAAGGAGGGGATGTCGCCGGTGAAGCACTCGCCCAGGTCGTGGATGAGGCACATGCGCACCACCCTGTCCATGTCCAGCTCCGGAAATTCGTCCCGGAGGAAGAAGGCCATCAGCGCCAGACGCCAGCTGTGCTCCGCCACGCTTTCCCGGCGGCCGCCGGAGGTGTCGCAGTGGCGGGTGGTGTCCTTCAGCCTTTCGGCGGTGTGCAGGATCTGCAGCAGTTCAGTGGGCTTCATGGGCGTGTCCTCCTGTGTTTTTTCTGGGGAGAGTATAGCAGATACCGCCGGTGCGGTCAATGGTTGCACGAAAAAGAAAAATAGTGTACAATAAACCGTGAAATGACCTTGCCGCCGGAAAACGCGGCGGGAAAGTGAGGGAAATATGGGGCTTTTATACGCGTTGGAGTCCATCCGGACGCCGCTGCTGGACAAGATCCTGGGGGCGGTGACGTATCTGGGGGATGAGATCTGCTTCATGGTGTTCGCCGTGGGCGTGTTCTGGTGCATCAGCAAGCGCATGGGCTACTATCTGATGACGGTGGGCTTTTTCGGCACCATCATCAACCAGTTCCTGAAGATCCTGTGCGCCGTGCCGCGTCCGTGGGTCAAGGATCCGAATTTCACCATTGTGGAGAGCGCCCGGGCCGGGGCGTCGGGGTACTCGTTCCCCAGCGGCCATACGCAGAACGCGGTGACGCTGTACGGCGGCACCGCGCGGTACACCAACGCGCCGTGGCTGCGGTGGGTGTGCATCGCGGTGATGCTGCTGATCTGCTTCAGCCGGATGTATCTGGGCGTCCACACCCCGCTGGACGTGGGCGTATCGCTGGCCATCGGCGGCGTGCTGGTGCTGGCGCTCTATCCGGTGATGGAGGAGGCCGACCGGCGGCCGTGGGTGCTGACGTGGGTCATCGCGTTCATGGTGGTGTGCAGCGGCGCGTTCGTGGTGTATCTCTACCTGCGGGGCGACACCGGCGCCACGGCGGAGGACGCCGCCAATTACGCCAGCGCCCTGTCCAACGGGTGGAAGTTCGTGGGCGCCACGCTGGGACTGCTGGTCACCAACGTGCTGGACCGGAAGTGCATCCGTTTTGAGACGCAGGCGGTGTGGTGGGCGCAGCTCATCAAGCTGGCGGTAGGCTTCGGGCTGCTGCTGGCCATCCGGGCGGGGCTGAAAGCGCCGCTGATCGCCCTGTGCGGCGGGGCGGCGGAGATCGCCGGCGGCATCCGCTATCTGCTGATCGTGCTGTTCGCCGGGTGCGTGTGGCCCCTGACGTTCTGGGGCTTCAGCCGCCTGGGAAAGCGATAAGAGGACACAAAACCGCCCCTGCTCCGGTAGTCTCGGAGCGGGGGCGGGGTTTTTACTGCATGGCGGCCAGTGCGCGGGCAGCGTTCCTGTCGCCAATGGCGACGTAGGAGAAGTTGTCCGCATCCCACCGGCCGGAGACATGGCCGTCGGTGACGGTGTGCTCCGTCCACAGCCGGATAACGGCGCAGGAGCGGTCCGACGCCACGGAGATGCTGTGGAGGGGGGCGGCAGCCCAGAAACCGGAGTCGTCCATGACAAAGAGGGCACTGGCGGTGCCGCCGTCAAATTTGGCGCGGAGCGTGGCGCATGACAGCACGCCGGGGATATCGCAGCTGCCGGTGTATACGCCGCGGCGGAACGTGCCGTGGAAGGATACCGGCAGCGTCTCTGCCGTGCCGTCGTCGGGAACGGCACAGAGGCAGCCGGTGCCGTCGTAGTCAATGGCGACGCCTCTGTCCCACGATGCAAGGATAAGTACGCCGGTGAACAGCAGCATAGCGAATAGCCAGATCCAGCGGGCGCGGGCAGGCTGCTTCATGGAACCGCCTCCTTTGTTGTGATCCTCTTGTATATGAGTATACAGGAACGGCAGGGCGAAAGCAAGAAAAAGTCGTGTGCCGCTGTGCGGCACACGACTTTTACAGAGAGCTCAGGCTGTTGGTGTCTGCGGCTTTTTCAGCGCCACGATGACGCCGGCGGTGATGAGCACCGCGCCCACGACGCTCATGACGGTGATCTGCTCGTTCAGCACCAGGAAGCCCACCACCAGTGTGACGAAGGGCGTACCGTACAGGTAGTTGTTGGTGACCACAACGCCCAGATACTTGAAGGCGATGTTCCAGATGGCGAAGCACACAGCGTTGCCGAATACGCCCAGGAACAGCCAGCTCAGCAGCATGGTGGGCGTGGTGAACAGGGGCTTCAGGTCGGGCATGCCGTCGGTCAGCAGCATCAGGGGCACGGCGGTGAGGAAGGCCCAGAGCATGACCCGGCGGGTGACCAGGAAGTTATCGTACCGCTCGGTGTACTTCTTGATGAGGATGGAGTACACGGCCCACATCAGGGCGGCGGCCAGGGCGATCAGGTCGCCCAGCGGGTTGAGGTGGAACGTCATCTGGCCGTTAAGCACCACCAGCACCACGCCGGCGATAGCGATGACCGCGCCGATGTAGACGTACTTGCCCAGACGCTCGCCGCTGCGGGAGAACAGCTGGGCCAGGATCACCGTCAGAATGGGGGACAGGGCCACGATGATGCTGACGTTGGCGGCATAGGTGTAGGTCAGGGCGGTGTTCTGCAGGAAGAAGTAGAAGCTGCCGCCGGTGATGCCGATGAGAATGAACATCAGCTCATCCTTCCACGGGAGCTTCAGCGTTTTGGGACGCAGCGCCCACAGGGCCACATAGGCAAGGCCCATGCGCAGGGGGATGATCTGGATGGCGGTGTAGCCCTTCAGCAGCTCCTTGGTCAGCACGAAGCAGCTGCCCCACACGAGGATGGTGAAGATGGCGTAGACATGGCCCATCACCTTCTTGGAAGTTGACATGATCGTTCGCTCCTAACAAGTCGATTTCCGGCCCGCAGGCGGGCCGGAGGAAAGTCACAAACATATATTATAAGGGATACAGGAAGAAAAATCCAGAGGAAGATGGGGAAAAGACCGAAAAAATGCGAAATTAGGGAAAACTTAAGAGTCCGGTGGGTCGAAAGCGGTTGAAGCGCGGCGGAGACTGTGCTATACTGACAGATATGCCGCCGGTCTGAGGGCGGACAAACAGGGGGATAATAGGAGGAAAGCGCATGAAAGCAGCTTTGGTCATTATGGCGGCGGGGCTCGGCTCCCGCTACGGCGGCAACAAGCAGACGGACGGCGTAGGCCCCAACGGGGAGATCCTGATGGAGTACGGCGTCTATGACGCGGTGCGCGCCGGGTTCGACAAGATCGTGTTCATCATCAAGCCGGATATGCTGGAGTTGATGAAGCGGCTGTGCGGCGATATGGCGGCGCGGCTGCGGACGCCGGAGGGAAAGCCGGTGGAGGTGTGCTACGCCTTTCAGGATTTCTCCTCCGTGCCGGACTTTTACCGCATCCCCGAGGGGCGGACGAAGCCCTTCGGCACCACCCACGCGGTGCTGTGTACGCGGGAGTTCGTGCATGAGCCGTTCTGTGTCATCAACGCCGACGACTACTACGGCGTGGATGCCTACCGCACCATCTATGAGGAGCTGCAGCGTCTGCCGGAGCGGGGCGCGGCCACCATGGTGGGCTATCTGCTGAAGAACACCGTGACCAAGTACGGCACGGTGTCCCGGGGCGTGTGTCACGAGCGGGACGGGTATCTCACGGATATCCATGAGACGCTGAAGATCCGCCTGCGGGAGGATGGCACCATCGACGACGAGGACAGCGGTGCGCTGCTGGAGCCGGACACGGTGGTGTCCATGAACTTCTGGGGCTTCATGCCGTCGGTGTTCGGCGAAATGGAGCGGTATTTCGAGGACTTCCTGCGGCACGACGCCGGGGAGAACATCAAGGCGGAGTGCCTGCTGCCCAATATGGTGGGGGAGCTGCTGAAGCAGGGCCGGCTGTCGGTATCCGTGCTGCAGTCCCATGACCGGTGGTTCGGCATGACGTATCACGAGGACCGGGCACGGGTGTCCGGCGAGCTGCGGAAGCTGCATGAGGCGGGGGTATACCCGCGGGAATTGAGGTAAAGAGGTATGGACGAAAGAGAACGGAGACGGCAGCGTCGCTATCGGGAGGCCATGCGCAACCGCATCATCGCGGCGGCGTTCCTGGCGGTGCTGATCGTGGGCATCATCTTCATCGTGAAGGGGTGCCGGGATAAAAAGCAGGCCCAGGAGGAGCAGCAGCAACAGGCGGCGGAGGCGCTGGCCCGGCAGGATGCACCCCAGGAGCCGGAGCCGGCCAAGCCCTCGGCGGCGGACAACGAGCTTCTGACGCTGGTAAATCCGTGGAACCCGCTGCCGGAGGACTGGCAGGTGGATCCGGTGAACCTGAGCAACGGCCTGCAGATCGACCGGCGGTGCTATGACGCACTGCAGGAGATGATGGACGCCTGCCGCGAGGCGGGGTACGAGCCGCTGATCTGCTCGGCCTACCGGACCCAGGAGACGCAGCAGAGCCTGTTCGACAACAAGGTGTCCAAGCTGGAGGCCGCGGGCAAGAGCCACGACGAGGCGGTGCAGGAGGCCGGAACGGTGGTGGCCGTGCCGGGCACCAGCGAGCACCAGCTGGGGCTGACCGTGGATGTGGTGGACATCAACAACCAGAACCTGACGGAGGAGCAGGAGAAGACCCCCACCCAGAAGTGGCTGATGGCCAACTCCTGGCGGTACGGATTCATCCACCGCTATCCCAACGGTAAGAGCGACATCACCGGCATCATCTATGAGCCGTGGCACTACCGCTATGTAGGCAAGGACGTGGCCCAGGAGATCTTCAACAAGGGCATCACGCTGGAGGAGTATCTGGGCGTGACCCATTGAGTGCAAAATAAGAGCCGCGGCCTGAGGCCGCCTGGCATAAGAAACCATGCGCCGCAAAAGGCGCGTTTCGCGCAGCCCCATCGTTGTGCCGCCTTGCCAGACATCCAGTATGCCTGCGGCGGCACGCCTCGGCTCTGCACGAAACGCGCTCTTTTTCGGTGCGCAGCAGTTTTGCCAAAGTAAATTCGAGTTGAAATTGGCTGCAAAAAATGCCCGCATGCTGACGCATGTGGGCATTTTTTCGGTCGATTTCAGCCGGATAGACACAGGCAAAACCGTATGTTTTCTTGTGTCAGGCGGCCTTTGCCGCGGCTCTCTGCCTGCGTGCCGGGTTACTTGCAGTTCTTGGCGTTCTTCGTATTCTTGGCGTTTTTGTTGGTGTTCTGGGTATTCTGCTCGTTGGTGTTCTGCTCGTTTTTGGTGTTTTTGCGCTCCTCCATGTGGGGCACCTCCTTTTTGTTGACTGGCCGCCGCAGCGGCAGGTACAGCGTCAGTATGACCGGGAATGACGGAAATATGCAGGAAAAAATAAAAATTCATGGTTGACAAGGGACGGGAAGTGCGGTAAAATACCATAGAAAACAAAGAAGGTCGGTGCATCCGCCTCACCTCCCGCCCCAGGCAAAGAGGTCAACAGCGTCAGCAGAGCGCCCGGATGGGTGGTTTGTGTTGTTGCGCGGATGCGGAGAGCATTCGCGTTTTTGTTATTTTAGATCGGAGGTGCTTCGGTATTAGCAAGGTACAGCATCAACTGAATGACGAGATCAACGACAAGGAGATCCGATTGATCGGCGAAGGCGGAGAGCAGATGGGCATCGTGTCCGGTGAAGAGGCCCTGCGCATCGCGGAGGAGCACGGGCTGGATCTGGTGAAGATCTCCCCGCAGGCGACGCCCCCTGTGTGCAAGCTGATGAACTACGGCAAGTACAAATTCGAGCAGAGCAAGCGTGAGAAGGAAGCCAGAAAGAACCAGCACGTCGTGGAGATCAAGGAAATCCGGATGTCCCCGGGCATCGACGTGGGCGACTTCAACACCAAACTGAAGAACGCTCAGAAGTTCCTGTCCGACGGCAACCGCGTCAAGGTATCCGTCCGCTTCCGCGGACGCGAGATGGCGCACACCGACATCGGCCGCGATCTTCTCAACAAGTTTGCAGACCTGTGTACCGAAGTGGCGACCCTCGACAAGGCGGCCAAGCTGGAGGGACGGAACATGTCCATCTTCCTGTCCCCCAAGGCCGGCAAGTAACCGCGTTTTCCCAAAGCATCATTTTGGAAGGAGTAATATTATGCCTAAACTGAAGACCCACAGCGGCGCAAAGAAGCGCTTCAACCTGACGAAATCCGGCAAGGTCAAGAGAGCTCATGCGTTCAAGAGCCACATCCTGACCAAGAAGGACACCAAGCGTGGCCGTCGTCTGCGCAGCACCACCTATGCTGACTGCACCACCGAGGCGACCATCCGCAAGATGATCCCTTACAAATAAGAGACGGAATCGTTAGAATAGGAGGCAATTGAAATATGGCACGTGTTAAAGGCGCAATGATGGCGCGTAAAAGAAGAAATAAGACTCTGAAGCTGGCCAAGGGCTACTGGGGCGCCAAGTCCAAGCACTTCAAGATGGCCAACGAGCAGGTCATGAAGTCCCTGACCTACGCTTATGTGGGCCGCCGCCTGAAGAAGCGGGACTTCCGTCAGCTGTGGATCACCCGTATCTCCGCCGCTGTCAAGGCCCAGGGCATGAACTATTCCACCTTCATGCACGGTCTGAAGGTCGCCGGCATCCAGATCAACCGCAAGATGCTGTCCGAGATGGCGATCAACGACGCCGTGGCGTTCGCCGCCCTGTGCGACATCGCCAAGAAGGCCAACTGAACATACGCGCAGCGCTCCGCTCGGCGGGGCGCTGTGTTTTTTGTGCAGCGGCGGGTAATAAACAGTGGAAAAATGAGGAAAGCTCTGCTATAATGGGGCGGAAAAAAACGGCGTGGGCCGCGGAAAGGATGATACGATGTACTGCACGAGAAAGATCAACGACGATTATACATGGGTGGGCGCCGACTGCCGACGGCTGGCGCTGTTTGAGGGCGTGTTCGGTGTGCCGGACGGCATCAGCTTCAACAGCTATCTGCTGACGGACGAGAAAACGGTGCTGTTCGACACGGCGGACAGCGCGGTGCGCCGCACGTTCCGGGAGAACCTGACCCACGCGCTGGCGGGGCGGGAGCTGGACTACATCGTGGTGCACCACATGGAGCCGGACCACGCGGCGGAGCTGGCCGAGCTGGCCGGGGACTATCCGGAGGCGCAGCTCCTGTGCAGCGGCATGGCGAAAACCATGGTGGGGCAGTTCTTCGGGCCGGAGCTGGCGGGCCGCATCACCGTCATCAAGGAGGGGGAGACGCTGTGCACCGGGCGGCACACCTTGCGCTTCGTGGCGGCGCCCATGGTCCACTGGCCGGAGGTGATGATGACCTACGACGAAACGGACCGGCTGCTGCTGACGGCGGACGCCTTCGGCTGCTTCGGCGCGCTGAACGGAGCGCTGTTTGCCGACGAGGTGGACTTCGACCGGGACTATCTGGACGAGGCGCGGCGGTACTACACCAACATCGTGGGCAAGTACGGCCCGCAGGTGCAGGCGGTGCTGAAAAAGGCCGCGGCACTGGATATTGAGATGCTGCTGCCCCTCCACGGCTTCGTGTGGCGGGAGAATCTGGGCTATTTCCTGGGCAAGTACGACCTGTGGAGCCGGTACGAG
Organism: uncultured Eubacteriales bacterium; assembly: GCA_900551355.1. GTDB lineage: Bacteria > Bacillota > Clostridia > Oscillospirales > Oscillospiraceae > Vescimonas. The sequence continues at coordinate 11,609 of URVR01000017.1, forward strand.
CCGGAGGTGCGCGGCGTGATGATCGCCTACGCCTCGGTGTACGGCGGCACGGAGAACGCCGCCAATGTGCTGGCCTGCCGTCTGGCGGAAAAGGGCATCAAGGTGAAGATGTTCGACGCATCGGTGACGCCGGCGTCCTACATCGTGTCCGCGGCGTTCCAGTACAGCCATCTGGTGTTCGCGTCCACCACCTATAACATGGGCATCTTCGTCACCATGGAGCAGCTGCTCCACGACATCGCGGCCCACGCGCTGGCGGACCGGCGCTACGCCCTGATCGAGAACGGCTCCTGGTCGCCGGTGAGCGGCAAGAAGATGCAGGCGCTGCTCTCGCCGCTGCAGGGCTGGTCGGAGGTGGAGCCGGTGCTGACGGTGAAGTCGGCGCTGCGGCCGGATCAGGAGGCGCAGATGGAGCGGCTGGCCGATGCCATCGCCGCCGACGTGCTGGCGGAAAAAGCGGCGGAGGACGCCTCCGGCGAGGCGAAGCACCGCTATGTGTGCAAGGTGTGCGGCTACGTCTACGAGGGCGACGAGCTGCCGGCGGACTACAAATGCCCCCTGTGCGGCGCAGGCGCGGAATATTTCCGGCAGGAGGCATGACCTCCGGCGAAAAAAGTGAGAATTTTCCCGCGGAAAATGGGAAAATATCCTTGCAAAACGGAGAAAGCCGTGCTATTATATTTCGGTGAATCCGCACAGCTTCGGACTTCCGGTCGGTGCCGCAAGGTTGGCCGGGGGGGAGGAGGAAGCTGGAGGTACAAACTAAAATCAAAAGGAGAAACAACAAAAATGGCAAATCAGAACGTCGTATCCATGAAGGCCCTGCTGGAGGCCGGTGTACACTTCGGTCATCAGACCCGCCGCTGGAACCCCAAGATGGCTCCCTATATCTACACCGAGCGCAACGGCATCTATATCATCGACCTGCAGAAGACCGTGAAGAAGCTGGAGGAGGCCTATGCCTTCGTGCGTCAGCTGTCTGAGAACGGCCAGTCCCTGCTGTTCGTGGGCACCAAGAAGCAGGCGCAGGAGGCCATCAAGGACGAGGCTACCCGCTGCGGTATGTACTATGTCAACGCCCGCTGGCTGGGCGGCATGATGACCAACTTCAAGACCATGCGCACCCGTATCGACCGTCTGAACCAGCTGAAGACCATGCAGGCCGACGGCACCTTCGACATGCTGCCCAAGAAGGAAGTCATCAAGCACCTGGGCGAGATCGAGAAGCTGGAGAAGTATCTGGGCGGCGTGAAGGAAATGAAGAAGCTGCCCGGCGCTCTGTTCATCGTGGATACCCGCAAGGAGCGCAACGCCATCGCCGAGGCACACCGTCTGGGCATTCCCGTTGTGGCCATTGCCGATACCAACTGCGATCCCGACGAGATCGATTACCCCATCCCCGGCAACGATGACGCCATCCGCGCCATCAAGCTGATCGCCTCCGTGATGGCCAACGCCATGATCGAGGGCCGTCAGGGCGAGCAGATCGAGGAGGCCGCCGAGGCCAAGGACGCCGAGTAAGTCCAAATAACACCGCGTAATCTCACGGGGCAGGGAAGTGTCCCTGCCCCTTTTTCAATCAATAATTTACAGGAGGAAACAAAAATGGCTTTTACTGCTGCTGATGTGAAGACCCTGCGCGAGATGACCAGCGTGGGTATGATGGACTGCAAGAAGGCGCTGGTCGAGTGCGACGGCGATATGGATAAGGCTGTTGAGTGGCTGCGCGAGAAGGGCCTGGCCAAGGCTGCCAAGAAGGCCGGCCGCATCGCCGCCGAGGGTATGTCCTATGCCCTGACCGAGAACGGCGTGGGCGTCGTGGTGGAGGTCAACTGCGAGACCGACTTCTGCGCCAAGAGCGACCTGTTCGTGGCCTTCGTGAAGGACATCGCCAAGGTCATCGCCGAGCAGGATCCCGCCGATGTGGACGCTCTGATGAACTGCAAGTATGTGGGCAGTGACCTGACCGTTTCCGAGACCATGCCCGAGAAGGTCATGTCCATCGGTGAGAATCTGCAGATCCGCCGCTTCGTCCGCTTCGCCGAGAACACCAGCGTGGGCTATGTCCATGCCGGCGGCAAGATCGGCGTGCTGGTGAACCTGGCCGTGGAGGGCGGCATCGACGCCACCGAGATCGGCAAGAACATTGCCATGCAGATCGCGGCTCTGAATCCCCGCTTCTGGGATAAGTCCCAGGTCACCGACGAGGTGCTGGCCGAGGAGAAGAAGATCGCTCTGGCCCTGATGGACACCGATCCCAAGATGGCCTCCAAGCCCGAGGCCGTCAAGGAGAAGATTGTCATGGGCAAGATGAACAAGTTCTACGAGGAGAACTGCCTGATGCAGATGGAGTTCGTCCGCAGCGACATTTTCCAGGGCTCCGTGGAGAAGTATGTGGCCGACGCTGCCAAGAAGCTGGGCGGCTCCGTGAAGTTCGTGGACGCCGTGCGCTTCCAGACCGGCGAGGGCATCGAGAAGAAGCAGGAGGACTTCGCCGCTGAGGTCGCCGCGCAGATGAACATGGGCAAGTAAGCCCCGGACATCCGAATATGCTGAACCGCCCTCCGGCCATTGGCCGGAGGGCGGTTTTTCTTGTATCCGGGAGCCGTGCGTCCGCGGCTTTGCTTATTCTGCGGTTTTCCGCAGGAACCGCCGCAGAAACCACACGGCCATCACCGCGCACAGCGCCTCGGAGATCACCGGCGCGAACCAGATGGCGCTGCCGCCGACGGCATAGGCCAGCACCACCAGCGCCGTGGCCTGGAACAGCAGGCCCCGGCCCACGGAGATGGAAATGGCGCCCTTGGGCTGCTCCACCGCCGTCAGGAAGCCGCCCATCAGGATATTGCCGCCCACCAGCAGATAGCTCAGGCCGTACCGCCGCAGGGCGCCGGCGGAGGCGGCGACCAGCGGGGCGTTCTCCGCCCCCAGGAACAGCCGCGCCACCTGGGGCGCCAGGCCCATCACCGCCGCGAAGATGATGCCGGTCATGATGCCCACCGCCGTGGACCCGTACCGCAGCAGCTTCCGGTAGCCCGCCGCGTCCTCCTTGCCGTAGTGGTAGCTGATGAGGGGCTGGCTGCCCTGGGAGATGCCCAGCATGGTGTTGACGATCAGGGTATTGACGTAGGCGATGATGGTGTAGCTCACCAGTCCGTCGTCGCCCAGACACTGCAGGATGATGCGGTTGAACAGGAAGATCATCACGCCGTTGCACAGCTCGGTGACACCGTCGGCCACGCCGATGGGCAGCAGCCGCCGGTAGATGCTCCAGTCCATTTTGAACCGCACCAGATGGAACGTGTTGTGCCCCTGCAGAAAGTGGGCCAGATAGATGACGCAGGTCAGCAGCTGGGAAAGCCCGGTGGCGACTGCCGCGCCCCAGACACCCCAATCCAGCACGAAAATGGCCAGATAGTCCAGCACGCAGTTGGTCAGGCACCCGATGACGACTGTTAGGATGGCCAGCTTGGGATAGCCGTCGGTTTTGATGAGCACCTCCATGTTGTAGGATACGATGAAGCACACGGCAAAGGGGGCGAGCCCCTTGAGATAGTCGATGGTGTAGGGCAGCGTCACGCCCCGCGCGCCCAGCAGCCGGGCAAACGGCTCCAGAAACACAAACACCAGCACGGAGATGGTCAGGCCGATGGCCACCAGCAGCGCCAGATTCTGGGAGAACAGGCCGTTGGCCTTTTCCCCCTGCTCTTGTCCGAGGTAGATGGCGATGATGGTGCTGCTGCCCACGGCGAAGATGATGGCGATGGAGAACAGCACGTTGGTAAAGGGCACCGCCAGATTCACGGCGGACATGGCGTATTCGCCCACGCCCTTGGCGACGAACAGACCGTCCACAATGGAGTACAGCGAGAACACCATCAGAGACGCCACGGTGGCCGCGATGAAATGGAGAAACTGGGAGAGTAGACTGCGCTCATTGAGCATTTTGGATGAAGTTCCTTTCTTTCCGATTTCCCTTTGGGATATACAATTCTATTCTAACGAAAAAAAGCCTGTCTGTCAAATCTACTTGCCGTTAAGAGCAGGACAGTATATAATCATCTTGATCAAAAAAACTGTGGAGGGATACCTATGGAAGCCTATGTCATGGACGCCTTTTCCGCCCGGCTGTTCGGCGGCAACCAGGCCGGTGTGGTGTTGCCGGACCGCCCGCTGGACGATGCGGTGATGCAGCAGATCGCCGCGGAGTTCAAGCACTCCGAAACGGCTTTTGTCACCGCAGAGCCGGACGGCGGCGTGACGCTGCGTTACTTCACCCCGGCAGGGGAGGTGGAGCTGTGCGGTCATGCCACCATTGCGTCCTTCGCCCTGCTGCGGAGACTGGGCCGCATCGGCGACGGTACCGTCACCGCCCACACCCGAGCCGCCGACCTGCGCATCGAGGTGCAGGGCGACACGGTGTGGATGGACATGGCCCCGCCCCGCTGGCTCCGGGAGCTGACAGAGCAGGAGCTGCCGGCGCTGTACGGGGCCTACGGCCTGACGCCCGCCGACCGTCCGGAGGGGCTGCTGCCAGCCATCGTCTCCACCGGCCTTGCCGACATCATGATGCCCGTCCGGGACCACGATACCCTGCTGCGGGCCGTCCAGAACGAGGCGGTGGTAACAGCGCTTTCCAGACAGTATGACGTCACCGGCGTCCACATGTTCTGCCCCGGCGATGGCTGCACCGCCTGGTGCAGCAACTACGCGCCGCTGTACGACATTCCGGAGGAGTGCGCCACCGGCACCAGCAACGGCGCGCTGACCTACTATCTCTACCGCCACGGCATGGTGCAGCCGGAGGAGGAGAATGTGTTTCTGCAGGGCGAACACATGCCTGTCTCTTATACACATCTCCGAGCCCACGAGACGTAGAGGAATCTCGT
>URVR01000018.1 GCA_900551355.1 uncultured Eubacteriales bacterium
TCTACACTTATGCGATCGTCGGCAGCGTCAGATGTGTATAAGAGACAGGCCGGTACTGGACGGCATCGGCGTGCTGCGGCAGCTCCGGGAGAGGGAGGAGCGGCCCCGCACCATCGTGCTGTCCGCCTTTTACAACGATCGGATGATCCACGAGGCGGTAGATCTGGGGGCGTACTTTTTCCTGCCGAAGCCCGTCAGCGAGGCCTCGCTGATGGAGCACATGCGGCGGGCCGTGGCGCCGCCGGCCCAGCGGGAGCCGGTGCCCCAGCTGGAGGGCATGGTCACGGCCATCATCCACGAGATCGGCGTACCGGCCCACATCAAGGGCTATCAGTACCTGCGGGAGGCCATTATCATCACCGTGGACGACATGGAGGTCATCAACGCCGTTACCAAGGTGCTGTATCCCGAGGTGGCCAAGCGCTTCAGCACCACGCCCAGCCGGGTGGAGAGGGCCATCCGGCACGCCATCGAGGTGGCGTGGGACCGGGGTGATCTGGAGACACTGCAGAAGTACTTCGGGTACACGGTGAACTCCGCCAAGGGCAAGCCCACCAACAGCGAGTTCATCGCCATGATCGCCGACCGCCTTCAGCTGAAGCTGAAGAAGCGGCAGGCATAGAGGGAGGACATGCGGCAGGTCTGAGGGGGCAGCCGCATGGCAAAGGGAAAAAAGGACGGCACACCGGAGGGGTGTGCCGTCCTTTTCTGCTGTGAGGAGTCAGCGGATGTCCGTCACCTGGTAGCCGGCATCGGCCACGGCCTTTTTCAGGGCCTCGTCGCCGGCGTCGCCGGTGACCACGGCGGTCTTGCTGTCCAGATCCACCGAGGCGGTGACGCCGGGCAGGGCGTTGAGGGCCTTTTCCACATGGGCCACGCAGTGGGCGCACATCATGCCCTCGATGGTAAGTGTCTTTTTCATAGTAGCTTCCTCCTGCTGCGCCGCGGGTGCGGCGGTATTTACGTCTGTATTGTCCGTCAGGGCGGCGGACTTGTCAAGGAAAACGCGGCTGTCAGGCCGGGAGCCTTTCCAGCCCCGGAGCCGCAGGGCGTTGGACACCACGCACACGGAGCTGAGGCTCATGGCGGCTGCGGCGATCATGGGGTTCAGGGTGATCTGGAAGGCGGGGTACAGCACACCGGCGGCCACGGGGATGCCGATGGAGTTGTAGAAGAACGCCCAGAACAGGTTCTGGCGGATGTTCCGCAGAGTGGCCCGGGACAGGGCCGCCGCGTCCACGATGTCCATGAGGCTGCTGCGCATCAGCACCACGTCCGCCGACTCGATGGCCACGTCGGTGCCGGCGCCGATGGCGAGGCCCACGTCTGCCGTCACCAGCGCCGGGGCGTCGTTGACGCCGTCGCCTACCATGGCCACCAGCCGGCCCTCCTTCTGAAGCTCCTCGATGCAGCGGGCCTTGTCCTGGGGCAGCACCTGGGCGATGACCCGGTCCACGCCGACCTGACGGGCGATGGCCTCGGCGGTGCGCTGGTTGTCACCGGTGAGCAGCACCACCTCGCAGCCGCTGCGGCGCAGGGCGGCGATGGCGGCGGCGCTGTCGGGCTTCACCACGTCCGCCACGGCGATGACGCCCAGCAGGCGGTGCTCCTCGGCGAAGTACAGAGGCGTTTTGCCCTGCGCGGCCAGCTGCGCCGCCGCGTCCGCCAGGGCGGAGGTGCCTGCGCCGATGAGGGTCATGTAGCGGTCATTGCCGGCGTAGAGGGTCTTGCCGTCCAGCACGGCCTGCACGCCGCCGCCGGCCACGGCGGCGAAATCGGACACGGCGCACAGGGGGATGCTCCGGCGCGCCGCCTCCTGCACGATGGCGTCAGCCAGCGGGTGACCGGAGGGCTTTTCCAGCGAGGCGGCGGCGCACAGCAGCTCCTCCTCGGTGACGCCGGCGGCGCACAGCACGTCGGTGACCTGGGGCTTGCCCTCGGTGACGGTGCCGGTCTTGTCCAGCACCACGGTGTTGACGCGGCCCATCAGCTCCAGACTGGCGGCGGATTTGATGAGGATGCCCTTTTCAGCGGCCTTGCCGGTGGCCACGGTGATGGCCACGGGGGTGGCCAGACCCAGGGCGCAGGGGCAGGAGATCACCAGCACGGCGATGCCGATGGACAGACAGAAGCGGACGCCCATGCCGCCCACCGCGGCCCACAGTACGGCGGCCACCACGGCGATGGAGATGACCACCGGCACGAACACGGCGCTGATCTTGTCGGCCAGACGGCTGATGGGGGCCTTGGTGGAGGCGGCCTGCTCCATGAGCTGAATGATCTGGGACAGGGTAGTGTCCGCGCCCACCCGTTCGGCGGTCATCTCCAGATAGCCGCTGGTGAGGATGGTGGCGGACACGGCCTTGCTGCCGGGGGTCTTTTCCACGGGCATACTCTCGCCGGTAAGGGCGGATTCGTCCACGGAGCCGCTGCCCTTGGTAACGGTGCCGTCCACGGGGATGCGGCCGCCCTGCCGGATGATGACAGTCTCGCCGGCCTTGATCTGGTCGGTGGCGACGGTGACCTCCGTGCCGCTGCGGCGCACCACCGCCACGTCCGGGGCCAGTGCCAGCAGCGCTGTGATGGCGCCGGTGGTCTTGCCCTTGGAGCGCTCCTCCAGGTACTTGCCCACGGTGACCAGCGCCAGGATCATGCCGGCGGACTCGAAGTAGAGGTCCGGCATGCCGGTGATCTGGCCGGCGGCCAGCAGGCCCATTTCGATGAGGCTGTACACCAGTCCTGCCGCGGCGCCCAGCGCCACCAGGGAGTCCATGTTGGGGCTGCCCTGGAACAGGCGGGAGAAGCCCACGGTGAAGTAGGCACGGTTGAGGATGAGGATGGGCAGGCACAGTGCCAGCTGCACCAGCGCCGCCAGCAGCGGCTGGTGGTGCATGAAGGCGGGTACCGGCAGACCCATCATGTGGCCCATGCTGAGATAGAACAGGGGCACGAGGCACACCACCGACCACAGGAGCCGGCGGCCCATGGCTTTTGCCAAGGCCTCCTGCTCCTTGCGGAGGTCGCGCTTGGCATCGTCCGCAGGAGAGGCCCCGTAGCCCGCCGCCTCCACGGCGGTGATGATGGCCTGGGGCGAGACCTTGTCGGCGTCGTAGGAGCACACCAGCGTGCCCAGCATCAGGTTCACGGCGGCGCTGTCCACGCCGTCCAGCGAGTTGGCCGCCTTTTCCACATGGGCGGCGCAGGCGGCGCAGGTCATGCCCGTTACCACAAATTTTTCCGTCAAGGGGATCACCTTCCTTATTTCATCATCTTCTGCAGCGTGGTCACCAGCTCGTCGATGACCTGGTCATCGCCCTGCCGGATCCCGTCGGCCACGCAGGTGCGGATGTGGGTGGCCAGCAGCTCCTTGCTGAAGCTGTTCAGCGCGGCGCTGACGGCGGACACCTGCACCAGAATGTCGGGACAGTAGGCGTCTGCCTGCAGCATATCCCGCAGACCTCGCACCTGCCCCTCTATGCGGCTGAGGCGGTTGGCCAGCTGCTTCTGCTCCTGGGGGGAGCGGTGTTTTGTCTTGTGGCAGCAGCATTCGTTCATGGAGAATACCTCCCGGGGGTATATTTTGATGGTGGCATTATATACCCCTTGGGGGTATTTGTCAACGCTTTTCTTTGGGACGGAACAGCGCCGCCATCAGAAGGCCGAATACCACGGCGGCGGCGATGCCGCCGGCGGTGGCGGTGAGGCCGCCGGTGATGACGCCCAGCAGTCCCTTTTCCGCCACGGCCTTCGCCACGCCCTTGGCCAGGGAGTAGCCGAAGCCGGTAAGGGGGACGGTGGCGCCGGCGCCGCCCCAGTCCACCACATATTGATACACGCCCACGGCTTGCAGAAGCACGCCCGCCACCACATAGCCCGTCAGGATACGGGCGGGGGTGAGGTTGGTGCGGTCGAGGATGATCTGACCCACGGCGCACAGCAGTCCGCCGCAGAGAAATGCATTGAGATATTCCATTTACTGCGCCTCCTTGGTGTGGGAAAGTACCACCGCGTGGCAGATGCCGGGCACGCTCTCGCCCTGAAAGGAGCTGGTGGGGCTCAGCAGCGCACCGGTGGGGGCAAAGACAAGGCGCTGCCACTTGCCCATGCGCAGGCCCTGCAGGAGATAGCCGTTGAGCACGGCGGCGGAGCAGCCGCAGCCGGAGCCGCCGGCGTGCATGTCCTGCTTCACCCGGTCGTACAGCAGGATGCCGCAGTCGGTGCAGTTGTCGCCCAGCACCACGCCGTCCCGGCGGAACAGCTCCACCAGAAGGGCGTGTCCCAGATAGCCCAGATCGCCGGTGACCACCAGATCGTAGTCCGATGGTGCGGTGCCGGTGTCGCGGAACAGGGCGGTCAGGGTGTCGTAGGCGGCGGGGGCCATGGCCGCGCCCATGTTGGCCACGTCCGTGACGCCCAGATCCACGATGCGGCCCCGGACGGTGTGGGTGATATACGGCCCCTCGGACTGGGCACCCACCACGCAGCAGCCGGCGGCGGTGGCCGTCCACTGGGCGGTGGGGGCGCGCTGGCTGCCGTAGGGCACCGGGGCACGGTACTGCCGCTCGGCGGTGCAGAAGTGGGAGGAGGTCTGGGCGGCGGCGATGCGGGCGAAGCCGCCGGCCACCGCCATGGCCGCCAGGGAGAGGCTCTCTCCCATGGTGGAGCAGGCGCCGTACACCCCGTAGAAGGGGATGGCGAAGTCCCGCAGGGAGAAGGTGGCGCCGATGTTCTGATTCAGCAGATCGCCGGCGAAGACGCAGTCCACGTCCTGGGGCGTCAGGCCGCCCTTTTGCAGGGCGCGGCGCAGGGCGATGGCCTGCATCTCCGCCTCCCCCTGCTCCCAGGTCTTTTTGCCGAAGAAGGAGTCGTCGTCCGTTACGTCAAAATAAGAACCCAGCGGGCCCTGCCGTTCCAGACGGCCGCCTACATTGGCCCAACTCACCACGCCGGGGGGCTGGAGGAGCCGGCAGGTCTGGCGGCTCAGTCGTTTGATGTCCATAGTGTTCCACCTCGCGCTTTATTTGCATTGTGCGGTATTGCCCTTAGTGTGCGCGGGAAGCGGAAAAATATGAAAAGGACGTCCGGCAGGACGTCCTTTTGCAGATACAGGCGATGCTTACACAAAAACCAGCTGCACCAGCAGCATGTACACGGCGGTGCCCGCCAGAATGGACAGCAGCGTGCTGCGCTTCCACAGGTGGAGCCCGGCGGTGACGGCCACGGCGATGGCCTCCGGCAGGCCGTGGCTGCCGGTGAAAAGGTCGGTGTTCCGCAGGCTGTACACCACCAGCAGGCCCATCATGGCCGGCGGCAGCAGACGGCCCAGATCCTCCACCACGCGGGGGAGCCTGCGGCCGCCGGAGAACACCAGAAACGGCGTCCAGCGGGTGATCTGGGTGGCCAGCGCCACCATGGAGACGATGACAAGAGACTGGATGAAATTCAGGCGCATAGCTTTTTCCTCCCCAGCAGAAGTGCGATGAGCGTCAGGACCATGGCCGGGATGACCATGTTGTCCGCGCCGAACACGGCCAGACCCGCCACGGCGCAGGCGAGGCCCATGAAGCCGGCGGGGCGGTTCTCCCGCTTGATGACCTGCTCGATGAACAGCACCACGAACAGCGCCGTCAGGGCAAAGTCGATCCCGGTGATGTCAAAGGTGATGAGGCCGCCGATGAGGCCGCCCAGCATGGAGAAAACGATCCAGTACAGCCACGTCAGGAAGCTCATGGCGAAGTAGAACAGCGTGGGATCCTGTCCCTCCGGCGGCTCCACCGTGGAGCTGAGGGAGAAGTTCTCGTCGCTGAGGGTGTAGATCAGGAAGTACCGCAGCCCGCCCAGGGCGCGGTATTTGGGCAGCAGCGCCAGCGAGAAGAACAGGTGCCGGGCGTTGACCATCAGGCTGAGGAAAAAGGCGCTGAGGGGGTCAAAGGCCGTGGTCAGCAGGGTGATGGCCACATACTGCATGCTGCCGCAGAAGGCGAAGGCGCTGACAAAGCCCGACCAAAGGAAATTGTAGCCCTTGGAGGCCATCAGCACACCGTAGGCAAGGCCCACCGCCAGATAGCCGGTGAGGATGGGCACCGTGTGGGGAAACGCTGTTTTCAGCGCGGCGGGAAAGGACTTGCGGGGCAAAACGACCACCTCCCATGGAATATGGCGGCATTATAACGGAAAACGACGGGAAGCGCAAGAGGAAAAAACCCCGCGGAAGCGGGAAAAACCTCTGGAAAAAGGAGCGCTGACAGCGTATAATATAAGGACTTTACACAGGAAAAGGAGCGTGTACCGATGGAGGAAATGCGCAGCTTTGGCTATATATGCCCACACTGCGGCAAGGCGGTGCTGCACCAGCGCAGCGTGTTCGCCCTGTCCGCCGCCGCGGCCCGCATGGAGTGCGCATGCGGACAGGAGGCGCTGGAGGCGGAGACGGACGGCACGAAATTCCGGTTCTGGGTGCCCTGCGGCGTGTGCGGCGGGCACCATCAGGCGGAGTGCGGCGCCGGCGCGGTGCTGCACGGGCGGGGCATCGGCCTGGCCTGCCCGGAAAAGCAGGAGCTTTGCTGCTATATCGGCGAGGAGCAGCAGGTGCGCCGCGCCATGGAGGAGCTGGCGCTGCGGGTGGAGAAGGAAAAGGCCGGCGGGGAGGAGGCCTTCACCGACAACGTCATCATGTACGAGGTGCTGTCGGAGCTGAAGGACATCGCCGCCCGGGACGGTATCTCCTGCACCTGCGGCAGCCGCAGATATAACATCGCGGTGCGGCGGGGCGCGGTGGACATCGTCTGCGCGGACTGCGGCGGCAGGCTGCGGATCAATGCCGCCACCGACCGGGATCTGGACGACTTGTGCTGCCAGATGAAGCTGACCATCCGGGGCACGGAGCGGTAAGGCGCGGTACGCTGCGAAAGGAGAAAGAGGTATATGATACAACTGCTGGCCCGGTGGCTTATTCCTGACCGGGAAAATGTGACGTCCCCGGCGGTGCGGCGGGCCTACGGCACGCTGTGCGGCGTTGTGGGCATCGCGCTGAACCTCCTGCTGTTCGCGGGAAAGCTCTTCGCCGGGCAGCTGTCCGGCTCCATCGCCGTGACGGCGGACGCCTTCAACAACCTGTCGGACGCCGGATCCTCGGCGGTGACGCTGCTGGGCTTCCGGCTGGCGGGGCGGGAGCCGGACACAGACCACCCCTTCGGCCACGGGCGCATCGAGTACATCTCCGGCCTTGCGGTGGCGGGGCTGATCCTGCTGATGGGCGTGGAGCTGGCAAAGTCCTCCTTTGACAAGATCCTCCATCCGGAGGAGGTGGCATTCTCGGCGCTGGCGCTGGGCATCCTGGCGGCGTCGGTGTGCGTGAAGCTGTACATGTGGCTGTACAACCGGAGCATCGGGCGGCGGATCAGGTCCGCGGCCATGGAGGCCACGGCTATGGACAGCCTGTCCGATACCGCCGCCACGGCGGCGGTGCTGCTGGCCATGCTTATCGGCAAGTGGACGGGGCTGGCGGTGGACGGCTATGTGGGTCTTGTGGTGGCGCTGTTCATCCTGCTCTCCGCCTGCAAGGCGGCGAAGGAGACGCTGTCGCCTCTGCTGGGGCAGGCGCCCGACCCGGAGCTGGTGCGGGAGATACGGGACATCGTCATGGCCCACAGCACCGTGCAGGGCGTTCACGATCTGGTGGTGCACGACTACGGCCCGGGGCGGTGCATGATCTCCCTCCACGCGGAGGTGCCGGCCCACGGGGACATTCTGGAGATGCACGACGTCATCGACAACATCGAAAAGGAGCTGGCGGAGAAGCTGCGCTGTCAGGCGGTGATCCATATGGATCCCATCGTTACCGACGACGCGTCGGTGGGGGCGCTGCGCCGGCAGGTGGCCGAGGCGGTGAAGCAGGTGGATCCCGGTATGACCATCCACGACTTCCGGCTGGTGCGGGGCAGCACCCATACGAACCTGATCTTCGACGCGGTGCTGCCATTTTCCTCCGGCAAGACGCCGGAGCAGGCCGCCCGGGAGATACGCGGGCTGGTGAAGGCGCTGGACAGCACCTACTTCGCCGTTGTGACGGTGGAGCACAGCTATACGGAATAAAAAACGTCCCGCACCGGCGGGTGCGGGACGGGACGTTATTCCCAGGTCTGCCAGATGTCGGGGCAGTAGCCCACGGTGGCCTGGCGGCCGTTGCGGACGATGGGGGCGGCGAAAAGCTCCGGGTATTCCAGCAGCTTTTCCTCCGCCGCCTGGGGCGTGATGTAGGCCATGTACTGCTCCTCGTAGGCGCGGCAGGACTTGTCTACCAGCGCGTCAAAGCTGCCTACGGCGGCGCGGATGGAGCGGTACTCGCCGGGGGAGACGCCCTTGGTGACAAGGTCGATGTACTGGTATTTGATGCGGCGCTCCTTGAACCAGCGCTCCGCCTTCTTCGTGTCGAAGGACTTGGATTTTCCGAAGATCTGAATATTCATAGACGGCTCCTTGTGAGTGAAATGGAGGGTTTGTCATGGATGAGAGCATCCGTAAGCTGAAGGAATTGCTGGACGGCTCCGACAACATCGTGTTTTTCGGCGGGGCCGGGGTATCCACGGAGTCGGGCATCCCCGATTTCCGCAGTGTGGACGGGCTGTACCACCAGAAGTTCCGGTATCCGCCGGAGACCATGCTGAGCCATACGTTTTTTGAAAAGCACACCGAGGAATTTTTCGACTTCTACCGGGCCAAGATGCTGGCGCTGGATGCCCAGCCCAACGCGGCCCACCGGAAGCTGGCCCAATGGGAGCAGGAGGGGCGGCTGAAGGCGGTCATCACCCAGAACATCGACGGCCTGCACCAGAAGGCGGGCAGCCGGGAGGTGCTGGAGCTGCACGGCAGCGTGCTGCGCAACCACTGCACCCGGTGCGGAAAATTTTACGGCGTGGAGCGCATCGTCAACAGCACCGGCGTGCCCCGCTGTGATTGCGGCGGCGTCATCAAGCCCGATGTGGTGCTGTACGAGGAGGCGCTGGACGAGGACGTGATGGCCCGGGCCGTCCACTACATCCGGCAGGCGGATGTGCTGCTCATCGGCGGCACGTCGCTGGTGGTGTATCCGGCGGCGGGACTTGTCACCTATTACCGGGGCCGCAAGCTGGCGGTGATCAACAAGGGCGGGGCCGGCAGCGGTCTGGGCGCCGCCGTTACGGTGGACGAGCCCATCGGGCAGGTGCTGGCGCAATTATAACACGGGAACGTGAGAAAAACCACCCTGAAGGACGAAATGGATCCCGCAAAATAAAGGCAGGAGGGTACAGCATATGGTCACAGTGAGGAAATGCCGCTCTGAGGACGAAGGCATTTGGGTCGAGTTGAACCGGGAGTTTATGGCTTATGAGTACGAGGAGGAAAACGTGTGGGAATCGCCGCTGGAAAAAGGCGACCCAGCCGAGATATTCCGCGCCGTTTTGTCGGAGCCGGAGAGCGCCAACCTGCTGCTCATGATCGAAAACGACGGACAACCCATTGGCTTCATGAACACAGTGATATTTTACAGTATATGGGCACATGGAAAAGTGCTGTTTCTCGATGACTTCTTTATCAGAGAGCCGTTTCGCGGCAGAGGCTGTGGCCGGGCTGCCTTGACGGAATTGGAAGCGATGATGCGGACGTGGTGCTGTCTGCGGATACAGCTGCTGGCTGAGGACACCAATCCCGGCGCGGTGGCCTTCTATCAGCGGGAACGCTTTGCCCGCCAGCAGATCAATCTGTTCTGTAAGTATCTGAAAGAGGAGCCGCACAAAAAAGCGTAGGCGGTGGGCGATGCCTGTCCCATCGCTGGCACCTAATAGAAAAACCACCCCGATGGGGTGGTTTTTCTGGTGCGAGCGATGGGACTTGAACCCACACGACCTTACGGACACAAGCACCTCAAGCTTGCCTGTCTGCCGATTCCAGCACGCTCGCAAACGGAACACCCGTTATTATAACAAAATGCCCCTGTTTGTCAAGGGGGACGCGGAAAAAAGCCGCCCGGAGGGCGGCTTTTCTGACTTTTGACGGCCTGGTGCGGAGGTCAGGAGCGCTCCTCCACCTCGTAGCCCTTGCGGCGGAGACTGGAAAGGATCTCCTGGATGTGGGCCTTGTCCCGGGTCTCCAGCGACAGCTGCACCACGCAGGAGCCGATGGCGGCACGGGTGTTGCGGCGCTCATGGTTCACGTCCAGCACATTGGCGCCCAGGGAGGACACCACCTCCAGAAACGACGCCAGCGCGTGGGGCTGGTCGGGCAGGACGGTGGAGAACGTGACGGTGCGGCCCTCCTTGGCAAGGCCCCGGGTGAGGATGCGCTCCAGCATGGTGACATCCACATTGCCGCCGGACAGCAGCGCGCAGACCTTCTTGCCCTCGATGTTCACCTTGTGGTACATGGCCGCCGCGATGCCCACGGCGCCCGCGCCCTCAGCCACCAGCTTCTGCTTTTCCAGCACCGTCAGGATGGCGCTGGCGATCTCGCCCTCCGTCACCGTCACCACCTCGTCCACATACTCCCGGCACATATCAAACGTCAGGTCGCCGGGGGTCTTGACCTTGATGCCGTCGGCCACGGTGTCCACGCTGGAGAGGGTGATGATCTCGCCCCGCTTCAGGGACTCCGCCATGCTGGGGGCGCCGGCGGCCTGCACGCCGATGACGCGGCAGTCGGGCTTCAGGTTCTTCACGGCGTAGGCAAGGCCCGCGATGAGCCCACCGCCGCCGATGGGCACGAAGATCACGTCCACGTCGGGCAGCTGCTCCAGAATTTCAAGACCGATGGTGCCCTGACCGGCCATGATGCGGTAGTCGTTGAAGGGGTGGATGAAGGTCAGGCCCTGCTCATCCCGCAGGCGCACGGCCTCGGCGTAGGCGTCGTCGTACACGCCGGGCACCAGCACCACATTGGCCCCGTAGCTGCGGGTGGCCTCGATCTTGGAGATGGGCGCGCCCTCGGGGATGCAGATGGTGGCCTTGATGCCCATATCCCGGGCGGCGAAGGCCACGCCCTGGGCGTGGTTTCCGGCGGAGCAGGCGATGACGCCCCGGGCCTTCTCCTCGTCGCTGAGGGTGGCAATCTTGTAGTACGCGCCCCGGAGCTTGAAGGCACCGGTCTTTTGCAGGCAGTCGGCCTTCAGGTAGAAGTCGCAGCCGGGGACCATGCCCTTGGTGGGGACCACGGGGGTGTAGTTGATAACGGGCGCCAGCACCCGCTGGGCGTCGCGGAGCATATCCATCGAGATCATGGGGAAGCCTCCTTTATATTTGTGGTGAGATGGGGGTCACTGTACGAAGCCGGACACCAGCTCCACCAGCACGTTGGTCATGGTATCCAGACTGGCGGCGGGGATCCACTCCCGTACACCGTGGAAGTTGTAGCCGCCGGTGGACAGGTTGGGGCAGGGCAGACCGTCCCAGGACAGGTGTGCGCCGTCGGTGCCGCCGCGGATAGGCACGCAGGCGGGCGTCACGCCGCTTTTCCGGAAGGCGTCCTCCGCCCGGTGGATCAGCTCCATGTGGGGCAGGATCTTCTCCTTCATGTTGTAGTAGCTGTCGGTGGTGACGGCGGTGGCCGTGCCGGGGCCGTACAGGGCATTGACGGCGTCGGCGCACCGATGGAACAGGGCCTTGCGTGCCTCGAAGCTGTCCCGGTCGTGGTCGCGGATGATATAGTGCAGGGCGGCCTCCGTCACGTCGCCGGACATGGCGTGCAGGTGGAAGAAGCCCTGATAGCCGTCGGTCTTTTCCGGTACCTCGTCCGCCGGGAGCATGGCGTGGAACGCCATGGCCGCCGTGGCGGCGTTGACCATCACGCCCTTGGCGCTGCCGGGATGGACGCCCACGCCCCGGAACGTCACATCGCCGGAGGCGGCGTTGAAGTTCTCGTACTCGATCTCGCCCAGCGGGCCGCCGTCCACGGTGTAGCCGTAGTCGCAGGCCAGCTCCGCCACGTCCAGGCCGTCCACGCCGCAGCCAATCTCCTCGTCGGTGGTGAACACCACCCGCACCTCGCCGTGGGGGCGGCGCTGCAGCAGCTCCACAGCGGCCATGATCTCGGCGATGCCGGCCTTGTCGTCGGCGCCCAGCAGGGTGGTGCCGTCGGTGACGATCAGCTCCTCGCCGGCGTGGGCGGACAGGCCGGGGCACAGGGACTCCGTCAGGGAGACGGTATCGGACAGGGGCAGATCGCCGCCCTGATACAGCACCACGCGGGGCTGTACGTTTTCGCCGGGGGCGTCGGGAGACGTGTCCATGTGGGCGATGAGGGCCAGCACGGGGGCGGTGACGCCCTCCGAGGCGGGCAGGGTGGCGATGACGTTGCCGGCGTCGTCCATGCGGGCACCGGTGAGGCCCAGCGCCGTCAGCTCCGCCAGCAGGACGCGGCCCAGGTCCTTCTGCCGCTCCGTGGAGGGGGAGGTGCCGGTGTGCTCGTCCGAGGTGGTGTAGTAGGTCACATAGCGAAGAAAGCGGGAACGTGCCGTTTCCATGGCGAAGTCCTCCTTGCGTTTTATAGATGTGTCCAGTGTAGCACATCCGGCGGCGGGCTGCAACGGGAAATGCGCGTGCATAGGGACTTGCCGCGGGGGCATAGGTTCAGAGAAAAGGGAGGTATGCGCGTATGATCTCGGCGTTTTTGCTGCTGCTGTGCAACAGCCTGTTTTTGTCGCTGCACCTGTCCGGGGGCGCGGGGTCGTTCCCCAAGCCGCTGACCGCCGCACAGGAGCGGGAGTACCTGCGGCGGTGCGGGGAGGGGGACATGGAGGCCCGGAACCTGCTGGTGGAGCACAATCTGCGGCTGGTGGCGCACATTATCAAAAAGTACTACACCCAGGCGGACGATCAGGAGGACCTTATCTCCATCGGGACCATCGGACTGATCAAGGCGGTGAACACGTTCCGGCCCGACAAGGGCATCCGTCTGGCGACGTATGCAAGCAGGTGCATTGAGAATGAGATTCTGATGCATTTTCGGGCGCAGAGGAAACTGCAGGGCGAGGTGTCACTGTCGGACACCATCGAGACGGGACCGGAGGGCGACGCCCTGTATCTCAGCGATGTGGTGGGCGAGGACAACACCATGCTGGAGGAGCTGCAGGACAAGGAGAACCGCGTGCTCATCCGGCGGCTGGTGGCGGAGGTGCTGACGGAGCGGGAGGCGGACATCATCCGGCGGCGCTACGGACTGGACGGGCGGCTGCCCCAGACCCAGAAGCAGGTGGCGGCGCTGTACGGCATCAGCCGGAGCTACGTCTCCCGCATCGAGAAGAAGGCGCTGGGGAAGCTGGAGGAGGCGCTGCAGGGGCGGATATAGCGGTGGAAAACCGGGAATTTCTTTTGGGGAAAGAAATTTATCGAGACAGGAGAAACGGAAAAAACACACAACTTTTTAACGGATTTTTGACAGAAATGGCGCAGTTCTATGGAAATAGTAAAGGCGTCTGGTCATATTGCATGAGAAATTATCCGCGGGATGCGGGAAATTCTCTTACGGCGGATATTGCCATCCCGGCGGGGGAACAGGTATAATACCATGCAGAGTGATATGCCTGTTTTTGGGAGGATACAAAAGGAATGAGAAACATCAAGTGCGGCGTGGCGGACATCCGCCGGCGCGTCTTTGCCGAGGTGGCGAAGCTGGCCTACGAGGGCGGCGACTACACCCGGATCGAGAAGCTGCCCTATGAGATCATACCCGGCGAGATCGGGCGGCAGCGGGAATCCGTCTTTCTGGAGCGCGCCATCGTGGGCGAGCGGATCCGGCTGGCCATGGGACTGCCTCTGCGTCCGGTGACGGAGCATTCGCTGCTGTCCGACGGCGTGGAGGAGAGCGCCATCGCGGAGAAATACTACGATCCCCCGCTGATCAACGTCATCAAATATGCCTGCAACGCCTGTGCGCCCACCCACTATGAGGTGACCAACGCCTGTCAGGGCTGTCTGGCGCGGCACTGCCAGCACGCCTGTCCCAAGGGCGCCATCCGGACAGAGAGAGGGCAGGCGGTCATCGACCAGAGCCTGTGCATCAAGTGCGGCAAGTGCAAGGACGCCTGCTCCTATCAGGCCATCATCAAGTTCACCCGGCCCTGCCAGGAGGCCTGCGGTATGCACGCCATCGGGCAGGATGAGCACGGTCGGGCGGACATCGACTACGACAAGTGCGTTAACTGCGGTATGTGTCTGGTGAACTGCCCCTTTGGCGCCATTGTGGATAAGGGTCAGCTGTTCCAGCTGATCCACGCCGTCAAGAAGGGCGACAAGGTGGTGGCCATCATCGCGCCGGCCTTCTGGGGCCAGTTCGGCGACAACGTGACGCCGGGCCAGATCCGGGAGGCCATGAAGCTGCTGGGCTTCGACGCGCTGGTGGAGGTAGCCATCGGCGCCGACCTGTGCGCCATTGAGGAGGCGGAGGAGTTCCTGCGGGATGTGCCGGAGAAGCAGCCGTTCATGGCGACCTCCTGCTGCCCGGCGTGGTCGGTCATGGCCAAGAAGGAGTTCCCCGGCTTTGCACCGTACATCTCCATGACCATGACGCCCATGGTGCTGACGGCCCGTCTGCAGAAGCGGAAGGATCCCGACTGCCGGGTGGCGTTTATCGGCCCCTGCGCCGCCAAGAAGCTGGAGGCCAGCCGCCGCTCCATCCGCAGCGATGTGGACTTCGTGCTGACGTTTGAGGAGCTGCGGGGCATGTTCGACGCCAAGGGCATTGACTTTACCCAGATCGAAGATACGTCCGCCCACTACGAGGCGTCGGCTCCCGGCGTGGGTTTTGCTGCCGGCGGCGGCGTAGCCAAGGCGGTGGAGGACGTTATCCACCGGCTCCACCCGGAGGCGGAGGTCAAGACCGTGGCGGCGGAGGGTCTGGACGAGTGCCGCAAGATGCTGCGCATCGCCCGGACGGGCAAGTACGACGGCTATCTGCTGGAGGGCATGGCCTGCCCCGGCGGGTGTATCGCCGGCGCCGGTACGGTGCAGCCGCCGGAGAAGTCCCGCCGGAACCTGGAGCGCTACAAGCAGGCGGCGCCTATGGGCAACCCCATGGATACCCCGTATCTGGAGGACATCCGTCTGGTGTACGAGGATCCCGACGAGTGGGATCGCGTGGGCCGGCATTGAGCCCCGATACAAGACGAAAGACCCCCGCGCCGTTCAAAACGGCGCGGGGGTTTTGCATCTCAGCCGTTGCCGCCCAGCACGACACGGTAGTAGTCGTACTGGATGAGCAGCTTGGCGTAGGTGTACTTCGTGGAGACGAGGCGGTTGATGCTGTCCACATAGCCGTCCTCCACCGTAATGCCGGGGCTGGGAGTGAAGGTGCCGGTGGGCGCCTCGTAGATGCCGGCGGCGGTGGCCCAGCTGTTGCCGGCGGAGGTGGGCAGGATCACCAGCGGGAAGGACCCGGAGGCGCTGGCGGCGTTGTAGCTGTCGTCCAGAATGTCGCGGCCCGACAGGAGCCGGGAGTCGTAGGACAGGCCAAAGAGGTTGCTGAGGGTGGGCACGATGTCCACGGCGCTGCAGGGGACGTCCACGGTCACCGGCTCCGTCATGCTGCCGCACCAGAGGATCAGGGCGTTGCGGTAGCGGGAGGTGTCCAGATCCGTGTCCTGACGGCCTGTCAGCTCGGCGTAGTAGTCCACGTCTGTCTCCGCCAGGGCGTAGGGGTAGTGGTCGGCGGACAGGCAGATCACCGTGTCGTCGGCGATGCCCCGGGCCTCCAGCTGCTCCACCAGATAGGACAGGGCGGCCTCCAGCTCCAGATTGGCGGCCACATAGGCCTGCACCGGCGCGGAGGCGTCGGGGTAGGCGGCCTGCGCGGCGGCCCGGTTCTTGGCGGACATGGACTGGCCCCAGTTGTAGCTGCCGTGGCCGCTGACGGTCATGTAGTAGGCGTGGAAGGGCTGACCGGTGGTGAGATAGGTGTCCACATAGCTGTCCAGCGTGGCCTCCAGCATCTCCAGATCGGAGTAGGGCCAGCCGCCGCCGGGGTTGGGGAGGTCGAGGCCGGAGCCGATGCCCTGATAGTCGTAGCCCAGATTGGGATGGGTGGCGTCGCGGCCGTAGTAGTTGTAGGTGTTGTTGTGCCACGCCGGGGTCTGGTAGCCCAGGGCGCGGAACTGATTGCCCAGCGTCAGGGGCATGTAGTCGTAGCGGCTGGCCCAGAAGCTGACGTCGCCGTTGACCCAGGTGGGCAGCAGACCGGTGAGGACGGCGTACTCGCCGCCGGTGGTGGACTGGCCCCAGCCGGGCTGGTAGTAGTTGGTGCAGACGAAGCCCTCGTGGGTCAGGCGGTACAGCGTGGGAGTCAGCTCCTCGGAGATAAACCACGGCGAGAAGGATTCCGCCGTCAGCAGGATCAGGTTCTTGCCCTGGAACATGCCGGTGTACTGGTTCTGGCGGGAGGGGGTGCGGGAGGCCACATAGCGGTGGAGGGACTGTCTCTTATACACATCTGACGCTGCCGACG
>URVR01000019.1 GCA_900551355.1 uncultured Eubacteriales bacterium
TCTCGTGGGCTCGGAGATGTGTATAAGAGACAGAACCACATGGCCGGCTCCACCCCCGGCATCAAGGCATTTATCGCCGCGGTGGTGGGCGGCATCGGCTCCGTGCCCGGCGCGGTGGTGGGCGCACTGCTCATCGGCGTGGTGGAGAGCCTGGCCAAGGCATTCGGACTGGCGGATTTCAGCGACGTCATTTCCTTCGCGCTGCTGATCATCATTCTGGTCATCAAGCCCACGGGCCTCTTCGGAGAGAAAACGACGGAGAAGGTGTGAGAAGATGAAAACGACATTTTGGGAGAAAAACAAGCGCACCC
The DNA here is from genome assembly GCA_900551355.1 of uncultured Eubacteriales bacterium. Taxonomy (GTDB): domain Bacteria; phylum Bacillota; class Clostridia; order Oscillospirales; family Oscillospiraceae; genus Vescimonas. The sequence continues at coordinate 312 of URVR01000019.1, forward strand.
TCTGCAACCTGATCCTGGTGGCGGTGCTGGTGGCGCTGGTGGGCTGTGTGGATGCCTTCGCGCCGTCCTCGTCCATGTGGTTCCCGGTGCTGCGCAAGGTGTGCACCTTCGCGCTGGCGGCGGTGGCCATGAACCTGCTCAACGGCTTTACCGGCCTGTTCTCGCTGGGTCAGGCGGGCTTTATGCTGCTGGGCGCCTACGCCTACGCCATTCTGACCATCCCGGTGGAGCTGCGGGGCACCGTGTTCCGCAACTACGGCGACAGTCTGGTGCAGTTCCAGATGCCGCTGGTGCTGGCGCTGCTGGTGGCCGGTGTGGTGGCCGCGTTCTTCGCGTTTCTCATCGGCCTGCCGGTGCTGCGGCTGAAGAGCGACTATCTGGCCATCGCCACACTGGGCTTTGCGGAGATCGTCCGCGGTCTGGTGCAGCTGAGCCAGTTCGGCCCGCTGACCAACGGCCCCGACCCGCTGAACAACTTTACCGCGCCGAAGAACGTGATGCCCTACGCCGCCATTGCCGGTGTGTGCATCCTGCTGATCGTGCTGCTGATCAACTCCACCTACGGACGGGCGTTCAAGGCCATCCGGGACGATGAGATCGCCGCCGAGGCCATGGGCATCAACCTGGCCCGGCACAAGATGATCTCCTTCGTGGTCAGCTCCTTCTTCTGCGGCGTGGCCGGCGCCATGCTGGCCATGTGCAACACGTCGGTATCCTCCGTGTCCTTTACCACCAGCATGACGTACCAGATCCTGCTGGTCGTGGTGGTGGGCGGCATCGGCTCCGTGTCCGGCTCCATCATCGCGGCGTTCATCTACTACGCCAGCAGCGAGTGGTGGCTGCGGTTCCTGGATCTGGAGACGTACACCGCGGCGGGTACCCGTATCCCCCTGCTGGGCTACGGCTTCCGCATGGTGGTGTTCTCCGTGCTGATCATGATCGTGGTGCTGTTCTTCCGGAAGGGCATCATGGGCACCCGTGAGGTGTCCGTATACGATGACGTCCGGGCGGCGGGACGCTTCCTGAAGAAGCTGTTCGGCGGCAAGACGGCGAAAGGCGGTGCGGCATAATGGCGGAAATGAAGAATGTGCTCCGGGTGGAGCATGTGACCATGCAGTTCGGCGGCGTGGTGGCCGTGGACGATCTGAGCATGGAGGTCAACGAGGGCGAGATCGTGGCCCTCATCGGCCCCAACGGCGCCGGTAAGACCACGGCGTTCAACGTCATCACCGGCGTATACGCCCCCACCAACGGACAGGTGCTGTTCAACGGGAAAAAGGTGGTGGAGAACCACCCCCGGGGAAAGATGCGCCGTCAGTACAAGGGCAAGCATCTGGGCGAGTACAAGGCGGTGCTGGAGCCGACGCCGGATAAGCTGACGAAGATGGGCATGGCCCGGACGTTCCAGAACATCCGGCTGTGGAAGTCCATGACCGTGTTTGACAACGTGCTGATCGCCAAGCACCTGCGCCGCAGCAGCAATATGTTCACCGCTATGTTCCGGCTCAACGCCAAGGAGGAGGCGCGGCAGCGCGCCGAGGTGCTGGAGCTGCTGCGCGTGGTGGGTCTGGAGGATGTGAAGGACGAGCTGGCCACCAGCCTGCCCTATGGCAAGCAGCGGCGGTTGGAGATCGCCCGGGCGCTGGCCACCGACCCCAAGCTGCTGCTGCTGGACGAGCCGGCGGCGGGCATGAACCCGCAGGAGACGTTGGAGCTGGCGGAGTTCATCCGGGAGATCCGGGAGAAGTTCCACAAGACGGTGCTGCTTATCGAGCACCACATGGATCTGGTCATGGACATCGCTGACCGCATCTATGTGCTGGACTTCGGCGAGCTGATCGCACAGGGCACACCGGCGGAGATCCAAAACAACGAGCGCGTCATCGACGCTTATCTGGGGGTGGCAGAAGATGCTGAAGATTGAGGACCTGCATGTTTCCTACGGCGGTATCCGCGCGCTGCGGGGCATCAGTCTGGAGGTGCCCGACGGCAAGATCGTGACGCTGATCGGCGCCAACGGCGCGGGCAAGTCCACCACGCTGCGCACCATCTCCGGTCTGGTGAAGGCCGAGAGCGGCTCCATCACCTACGACGGCAAGGAGCTGCTGGGCATGCCCATCAACAAGATCCTGGAGCTGGGCATCGCCCAGTCCCCGGAGGGGCGGCGGGTGTTCCCCAACCTGACGGTGCTGGAGAATCTGAAGATCGGCGCGTACCTGCGCAAGGACAAGGACGGCATCGAGAAGGACATCAAGTGGGTCTATGAGCTGTTTCCCCGGCTGGAGGAGCGGCACTGGCAGCAGGCGGGCACCCTGTCCGGCGGCGAGCAGCAGATGCTGGCCGTGGGCCGGGCGCTGATGAGCCGGCCCAAGCTGCTGATGATGGATGAGCCGTCGCTGGGTCTGGCGCCGCTGGTGGTGCAGGGCATCTTCGACATCATCCGCACCATCAACCAGCAGGGCGTGACGGTGCTGCTCATCGAGCAGAACGCCAACATGGCCCTGAAGGTGGCCGACTATGCCTATGTGCTGGAGACGGGCTGCATCACCAAGTCCGGTACCGGCGCGGAGCTGCTGGCGGACGAGTCCATCAAGGAAGCCTATCTGGGCAAGAAAAAGAGCTGAACAAAAAAAGAACACCGCTTCACGGCCGTGAAGCGGTGTTCTTTTTTGTTCAGGGGGTCGTCTGGAAGTAGGCGCGGGTCTGGGCGATGTTCTGCTGGATCTGCTGGCGCAGATCCTCCAGCGAGGCGAATTTCCGCTCGCCCCGCAGGCGGCGGCAGAAGTCCAGACGGATGGTCTGACCGTAGAGGTCGCCGTCAAAGTCCAGCAGGAACGTCTCCACGGAGACGGCGTCGCTGTCGGACACCGTGGGGCGGGTGCCTACGTTGGTGACGCCGGCAAAGCTGCGGCCGTCCGGCAAGTAGACCCGGGTGATGTATACGCCGTGGGCCGGCACCAGCACATGGGGCGGCATGGTCAGGTTCACCGTGGGGATGCCGATGGTGCGGCCGATGCGCTGGCCGTGCTCCACCGTGCGGCTGAGGCAGTGGCGGTGGCCCAGAAATTCGGCGGCGCGCTCCACATCCCCCGCCTCCACCAGCGTGCGGATGTAGGTGGAGCTGACGGTGATGCCGTCGTGCACCACCTCCGGGATGATGTCGCAGCCCAGGCCCAGCTGGGCGCATTTCTCCTGCAGGAGCTGGGCGTTTCCGGCGTTTTTGTGGCCGAAGCGGTGGTCGTGGCCCGCCACCAGATGCACCGCGCCATAGCGCTTGACCAGCAGCTCCGTGACGAAGTCCTCCCACGACATGATCATCATATCGCGGTCAAAGGGGGCCAGAATGATCCGGTCGATGCCGTAGAGCCGGCGGATCAGGCCCTGCCGGTCCTCCGCCGAGTTGATGAGGTACACCGGCTGGCCGGTGACCACCTCCTTGGGCGGGCGGTCGAAGGTAAAGACGGCAGGCTCCGCGCCCAGTTCACGGGCGCGCTCCGCTGTTTTTTGCAGCAGGGCGCCGTGGCCCCGGTGTACGCCGTCGAAAAAGCCGAGGGCTATCACAGTTCGTTCCAAGGTGTTCACGCTCCGAAAAAGTTTTTCAGGGAAGTCAGGGTGCCGTTTTCCGCCCGGCTCAGGCAGAGAAATGTGCCGTCGCCATCGTAGACGCGGTACAGGCCGTCGGGCACGTCCGCTGTCAGGGGGTTGCCGCAGCGGCAGCGCCGCTCCGCCTCCGGGGAGGGGACGGCATAGGCGGGGTATTGGCGGAACAGGGAGTCGGCGGGAGCCAGCAGCGCCTCGCCGTGGGCCTGCACCTCCTCCAGGGTGTGGCTGTCCGCCAGGGTGAAGCCGGCGGCCATGGTGCGCCGCAGAGAGCTCATGCAGCCGCCGCAGCCCAGAGCCTGTCCCATGTCGTGGCACAGCGTCCGGACGTAGGTGCCCTTGGAGCACAGCACACGCAGCAGCCAATCGCCCTGCGCGTCCTGCCCCAGCAGCTCCAGCTCGCGGATGGTGACGGGGCGGGCGGGGCGCTCCACCTCCCGGCCCTGACGGGCCAGCTGGTACAGCTTCTGGCCGTTGATCTTGATGGCGGAGTACATGGACGGCACCTGCAGCAGCGCCCCGGTGAAGCGGGGGAGCAGGGCCTCCAGCGTCTCGCGGGTCACGGAGACGGGACGCCGCTCCAGCACGTCGCCGGAGGTGTCCTGCGTGTTGGTGACACAGCCCAGATGCAGTCCGGCCACATACTCCTTGTCGCCGGATTCGGCGAAGGACACGGCGCGGGTGGCCTGTCCCACGAACACCGGCAGCACGCCGGTGGCCATGGGATCCAGCGTCCCGGCGTGGCCCACCTTTCTGGTTTTCAGAAGGCTCCGCAGCTTGCCGCACACGTCCATGCTGGTCCAGCCGGCGGGCTTGTCGATAATAATGATACCGTTTGCCATAGGTTATCCGACGACCTCCTGATAGGAGCGGAGCACGGCGGCGCGCACCTCGTCCATGGTGCCGTTGACCGTGGCGCCGGCCGCGGCCTTATGGCCGCCGCCGCCCAGCCGCTGGCAGACGGCGCTGGCGTCCACCCGGGGGCCGGTGCGCAGGGAGATCTTGACGACGCCGGGCCGCAGCTCCCGCAGGGTCACGCCGCAGTCGCTGCCCTCTACCAGCGCGGCAAGGGAGCTGAGCTCCTCGATGTCCGCCTCCGTGGCGTGCAGCTCCTGCCGCAGGGACAGGGGGATGGTCATGACCACCACCCGGTCGTGGTCGAAGAGGGTCATGTCCGCCGTCATGCGGGACTCCATGGCAAGGCGGGTCCTGCTCTTGGTGCGGAACAGCGCCTTGTTCACGGGGGCGGCGTCGATGCCGGTATCCAGCAGGGCCGCGGCGATGCGATGGGTCCGGGCGGTGGTGTTGGAGTAGACGAAGCAGCCGGTGTCCGTGGCGATGGCCACATACAGCGGCAGGGCAATGTCCGGCGTCACCGCCGTCAGCAGGGCGATGATGTCGTGGACGATCTCGCCGCAGGCGGCGGCGTCCGCGTCCAGGCAGGTGCGGGCCGCGAAAAAGCCATGGGAGCCGTGGTGGTCGATGGCCAGCTCGATGCGCGGGGCGTAGACCGCCGCGTTGTCCGGCAGCAGGTTCAGCGCCGCGATGTCCACGGAGACGACGTGAGCCGGGGCGAAGCCCTCCGGCGCCCAGTAGGGGGCGGCATAAGGCTCGTAGGTGGCGGTGATCTCCGGATTGGGCAGCAGGTACGCCGTCTTGCCCATATCGCGCAGGGCGCGGCACAGGGCGGCGGCGCTGCCCACGGTGTCGCCGTCGGGCCGCACATGGGTCAGCAGCAGCACATCGTCCAACGTCCGCAGATAGGACGCCGTCTCCTGTACGGTCAGTGCATGTCCGCTCATTCCCGGTCCTCCGGCAGCACGATGTCCGCGTTGGCGGGGTTGGCGGGCTTCACATGGTTCAGAAGGTCCAGAATGTGGGCGCCGTGGGCGATGGAATCGTCCATGATGAACTGCAGCTCCGGCGTGTAGCGCAGATCCACCTTCTGCCCCAGCTCGTGGCGCAGGTAGCCGGAGGCGGACTTCAGGCCCTTCATCAGACCCTTTTCGTCCTGGCAGTTCAGGGCGCTGATATAGACCCGGGCGTACCGCAGGTCGCTGGTGGTGTCCACATGGGTGATGGTCAGCATGCTCTCGGTGACACGGGGATCCTTCACCGTGCGCAGCAGGCCGGCCAGCGCCTCGCGGATGGCCTCGTTGATGCGGCCGATGCGATTGGATGCCATAGTATCGCTCCTTTCAAAAACAGGGGGTGGGCGTCTGCCCACCCCCTCGTCCGTTACACTTGGATCTGCTCCATGGTGAAGGCCTCCACCACGTCGCCTTCCTTGATGTCGTTGAATTTCTCGATGCTCAGGCCGCACTCATAGCCGGAGGGGACCTCCTTGACGGAGTCCTTGAAACGCTGGAGGGAGGCCAGCACGCCCTCGTGGACCACGATGCCGTCGCGGACCAGGCGCACCTGACAATCCTTGCGCTGGAGCTTGCCGTCCAGCACGTAGCAGCCGGCCACGGTGCCGACGCCGGAGACCTTGTAGGTCTGGCGCACCTCGGCATGGCCCAGCAGCACCTCCCGGAACTTGGGGGCCAGCATACCCTTCATGGCGGCCTCGATCTCGTTGATGGCGTCGTAGATCACGCGGTACATCCGCATATCCACATTGGCACGGGCGGCGCTGTCGCGGGCAGCGGCGTCGGGACGGACGTTGAAGCCCACGATGATGGCCTGAGACGTAGAGGCCAGCATGACATCGGATTCGTTGATGGCGCCCACGCCGCCGTGGATGACGCGGACGCGGACCTCTTCGTTGCTCAGCTTCTCCAGAGAGGCCTTCACCGCCTCCACGCTGCCCTGTACGTCGGCCTTGACGATGAGGTTCAGGTTCTTCATCTCGCCGGCCTGGATCTGGCTGAACAGATCCTCCAGAGACACCTTGGTGACAGGGGCGTTGGCCTTGGCCTTCTCCTCAGCCTTGCGCTGTTCCACCAGCTCGCGGGCCAGCTTCTCGTCGGCCACGGCGTTGAAGGTGGCGCCGGCGGAGGGCGCCTCGCTGAGGCCGGTGATCTCCACGGGGACGCTGGGGCCGGCATCGGTGATGCGCTGGCCCTTGTCGCTGACCATGGCGCGGACGCGGCCCACAGAGGTGCCGGCAATGATGATGTCGCCCTGGTGCAGCGTGCCGTTCTGGACCAGCAGGGTGGCCACGGGGCCGCGGCCCTTGTCCAGACGGGCTTCGATGACCGTGCCCTGTGCGGCGCGGTTGGGATTGGCCTTCAGCTCGCCCACCTCGGCGGTGAGGGTCAGCATCTCCAGCAGGTTGTCGATGCCCATGCCGGTCTTGGCAGAGATGGGGCACACGATGGTGTCGCCGCCCCACTCCTCGCACACCAGGCCGTACTCGGTGAGCTGCTGCTTGATGCGCTCGGGGTTGGCCTCGGGCTTATCCATCTTGTTGATGGCCACGATGATGGGGATGCCGGCGGCCTTGGCGTGGTTGATGGACTCCACGGTCTGGGGCATGATGCCGTCCTCGGCGGCCACCACCAGAATGGCGATGTCCGTTACCATGGCGCCGCGGGCGCGCATGGAGGTGAAGGCCTCGTGGCCGGGGGTGTCCAGGAACGTGATGGGCTTGCCGTGGATCTCCACCTGATAGGCGCCGATGTGCTGGGTGATGCCGCCAGCCTCGCCGGAGGCCACATGGGCGTTGCGGATATAGTCCAGCAGGCTGGTCTTGCCGTGGTCGACGTGGCCCATGACCACCACCACGGGGGCGCGGGGCACCAGCTCCTCGTCCTTGTCCTGGCGGTCATCGATGAGGCGGTCCTCAATGGTGACGACGACCTCCTTCTCCACCTTGCAGCCCAGCTCCTCGGCGATAATGGCGGCGGTGTCGAAGTCGATCATCTGGCTCAGGGAGGCCATGACGCCGTTCTTCATCAGGCACTTGACCACCTCTGCGCCGGTCTTTTTCATGCGGCTGGCCAGCTCGCCCACGGAGATCTCATCGGGGATCTGCACGGTGACGGGGGTCTTCTTGATGACCTCCAGACGCAGCTTGCGGAGACGGTCGGCCTCCTCCTGCTTGCGCTTGCTGCTGGCAAAGTTGTTGTCGCGGCGCTGCCGGTTGCTGCGGAATTTCTCCTTGCCTTGGGGTGCCTGCTGCTCCCGGCGGCCGCCGTGGCCGCGGGCATCCGCCATATCCTGCAGCTTCTCGTCGTACTTGTCCAGGTTCACGTTGGTGGCCTTGCGGGTATCCACCACCTGCTTCTGGGGTACGCGGGACATAGGCTGCTTCACCGGCTCGGCGGCCTTTTCGGGGGCCTTGCCGGCGGGCGCGGCGCTCTGGGCGGGCTTGCTGCCGCCCTGCTGGGGCGCGGCGGGCTTATTGGCCTGCGGGGCCGGGGCGGGCGCCGCCTTCTTCTCCGCGGGCTTGGCGCCCTCGGCGAAGATGACCGCGATATTGGAGACCGGGTTGTGTTGGGTCAGATACTCAAAGATGAGGCTGAGCTCCCGGTCCTCCAGTACCTGCATATGATTCTTGGGTGTTTCGGCGTACTTGGTCAGGATCTCCGTGATCTCCTTGGTGGAGACTCCGAAATCCTTGGCCACCTCATGCACTCTGTATTTGTTGACGATACTACCCAAATAAAGCCACCTCCATCTTAGTGATCGGCCTGCCCTGCGGCGGGCCGCGAAAGTTTTTCGTTATTGCTGCTTGCCTTTGCCGGAGGGCTTCCGGCTGCCCTTGCCCTTTTTCACCGGCAGGGAACCGGCGAACCGTCGATCAGGCGGCTCCGTCCGCCGCTTGGGACGCTCCGCCCTGCGCCTGTCGCTGTTGGGGCGTGAGGGCCGCTTTGCCGCCGGTCTCGCAGGCGGCGGCGCCGGTTCCGGCTCCGCGGGCTTTTCGGCGTGGACACGCTTTTTGCCCTGCCGCAGGTTCTTCTCGTGGCGGAGCTGCTCCTCCTTCCGCTCCCGCGCCCGTCTGGCCTTGACGGCCAGGGTGTCGGCAGCGTCCTGATAGGCGGCGTCCAGCACCGCCAGCTTCTGCACCAGCGACTGGGCAAAGCCGATGTCCGTTACGGCGCACATGGCCACGCTGGTACGGCCCAGACTGCGGCCCAGCGTATCCTTCCCGGCAGGCAGCGTCACGCACAGCGTGCTGCCGGTGCGGGCAAAGGACTGGGCGCGCCGCACAGACGACGGCGCGGCGTCCTGCGCCACGAAGATGACGCGGGCCTTTTTGGCCCGGGCGGCGGCGCCCACCGGCTCCTCGCCCACCTCCACGCGGCCCGCCTTCAGGGCCAGGCCCAGCATGGAGAGAATGTGTTCCGTCATAGGCCGCCCTCCATCTGCGCTTCCAGCGCGTCGTAGACCTCCGGGGGAATGGACGTTTCGAAGGCGCGCTCCAGCGCCTTGCTTTTCCGGGCCTTTTTCAGGCAGGCCGGATCGGGGCACACATACGCGCCGCGTCCGGACTTTTTGCCGGTGGCGTCCAATAAGACCTCGCCCTCCGGGGTGCGGACGATGCGCAGCAGCGCTTTTTTTTCCTTCATCTCGCGGCAGCCGACACACTGCCGCTGGGGTATTTTCCGGGGCTTCTGCATCTCTGCCGCTCCTTTCTGACTTACTCGCCGGTGTAGCTGGCGGGCTTGATGTCGATCTTGTAGCCGGTGAGGCGGGCGGCCAGGCGGGCGTTCTGCCCCTCCTTGCCGATGGCCAGGCTCAGCTGATCGTCGGGGACCACGACGCGGCAGCTCTTGCCCTCGGCAGCCAGCTGCACGCTGACCACGTCAGCGGGCGCCAGCGCGGCGGCGATGAACTCGGCGGGATCCTCGGAATACTTGATGATGTCGATCTTCTCACCCCGCAGCTCATCCACGATGGCGTTGACGCGCTGACCGCGGGGGCCGACGCAGGCACCGATGGGATCCACGTTCTCATCGTCGGACCAGACCGCCATCTTCGTGCGGTTGCCGGCCTCGCGGGCGATGGAGCGGATCTCCACCGTGCCGTCGTAGATCTCCGGTACCTCCAGCTCGAACAGGCGCTTGACAAGGCCGGGGTGGGTGCGGGAGATCAGCACCTGCGGGCCGCGGGTGGAGCGTCGCACCTCCACCAGGTACACCTTGACCATCTGGCCCTCCCGCAGCTCCTCGCCGGGTACCTGCTCGTTCATGGTCAGCACCGCCTCGGTGGACTCGGCGCCGGTGCCGATGCGCAGGCTCACGTTGCCCGTGCGGGGGTCGATGCGGCTGACAGTGCCGGTGAGGATCTCGTGCTGCTTGCTGTTGAACTCGTCGTAGATCATGCCGTGCTCAGCCTCGCGCAGGCCCTGGATGATCACCTGCTTGCCGTTGCCGGCGGCGATACGGCCGAACTCCACGCTCTCCACGGGGATGTTGACGATGCCGCCCAGCTCGTTCTTGGCGGACAGCCGCTTGGCCTCCTCCAGCGAGATCTGGGAGGCGGGGTTCTCCACCTCCTCCACGATCTCCTTCTGGACGAACATCTTCAGGTCCTTCTTCTCCTCGTCCACGTCCACGATGACGTTCTCCACACCCTCGTGATCGCGCTTGTAGGCAGTAGTCAGCGCCTGGATGATCTTGCCCATCATAAAGCTCTGGGGAATGCCGCGTTCCTTTTCCAGCATGGCCAGCGCGGCGAAGATCTCATCACATTTCATGTCGTTTCTCCTTCATTTATCGTCAGATCGTTGTGTCAGAATTCCACACGCAGGCGCACCAGTGCCACCTCGTTCTTCTCGAACCGCACCGGCTCCGCGCCGCCCATGTCCAGCAGCACCGCGCCGTCCTCATAGCCCGCCAGCCGGCCGGCGAACTCCTTGCGGCCGTCCCGGTTCTGGTAGGTCTTGACCAGCACGGGGCTGCCCATGAAGCGGGCAAAGTCGCCGGGGCGCTTGAGCTGCCGCTCCAGCCCGGCGGAGCCTACTTCAAACACGTAGCTGCTCTCGATGGGGTCGGCCTCGTCCAGCAGATCGCTGACCCGGCGGCTGATGGCCTCGCAGTCCAGAATGTCCACGCCGCCGTCCTTGTCCAGATACAGCCGCAGGTACCACTGGCCCGCCTCCCGCACATATTCCACGTCCCACAGCTGGCAGCCGTGCTCCTGCACCACCGGCTCCGCCAGCTCCCAGACGACGTCTGTGATCTTCTTCATGGGCGATTCCTCCTGATTTTAACAAATGCAAAATGCCCAACAAAAAGAGCGGACATTGTTGCCCACTCCCAGTCAATACCTTACTTACATGCGTAGCATACCATAAAAATGGAAGCAACGCAAGTATTTTTCCGCAAAAAGCCGGTCGAAACAGCGGTTTCGGCGAAAAAATCCCGGCAGAGCGGGGCAGAGATGCCCCGTTCCGCCGGGAAGCACAGGCTCAGGCCCGCTTTTTCAGCTTTGCCAGCAGGCAGGCCAGCAGGAATACCGCCAGATCGGCCAGCACCACCGTGGCGCCCACCGGGGTGCTCCACAGGTAGGAGCCGGTGAGGCCGATGCAGAAGCACACCACGCTGACAGCGCCGGCGCACAGCACCACGCCCCGGAAGCTGCGCAGCAGGCGCATGGCCGTCAGGGCGGGGAAAATGACAAGGCTGGAGATGAGCATGGCGCCCATGAGCCGCATGCCCAGCACGATGGTCAGGGCCGTCAGCACCGACAGGACGGTGTTGTAAAGGCCCACCTTCACGCCGGTGGCGCGGGAGAAGCTCTCGTCGAAGGTGATGGCGAACAGCCGGTGGTAAAACAGCACATACAGGGCCAGCACCGCAATGGAGACACCCACGGACAGGGCCACGTCCGCCCGGTCCAGCGCCAGGATGGAGCCGAACATGAAGCTGTCCACGTCGGTGGTCATGCCGGTGGTGAGGCTGGTGACCACCACGCCGGCGGCCAGCGACGAGGCGCTGACCACGGCGATGGCCGCGTCCGCGCCCATGCGGCTTTTCTCCGTCATCCGCAGCAGGCCCAGCGCCGCCAGCACCACCACGGGGATGGACACCGGCAGCGGCGCCCAGCCGCAGGCCAGCGCGATGCTCAGGGCGCCGAAGGAGACGTGGCTCAGGCCATCGCCGATCATGGAATAGCGCTTGAGCACCAGGGGCACACCCAGCAGTGCCGCGCACAGGGCAATGAGGATGCCCACCACGAAGGCCCGCAGGATAAAGGGATAGGTGAACATATCGAGAAGCAGGCTCATATCCCGTCACCTCCGAACCGCTTGCCATAGGGCGAAGCCAGATACGCCGCCGTGTCTCCGTAGAACCAGCTGCCGTGTCCCGCGTGGAGAATGGCGGTGGCGTAGGGCAGGGCGCTGTGCAGATCGTGGGTCACCATGATGATGGCGATGCCCTCCGTTTTGTTGAGGTAGTCCAGCGTGCGGTACAGATCCTGGGCGGCGGCGGGGTCCAGCCCCGTCACCGGCTCGTCCAGCACCAGAAGCTCCCCGGCGGCGCACAGCGCCCGGGCCAGCAGTACCCGCTGCTGCTGACCGCCGGACAGCTCCCGGTAGCAGCGGTCCTTCAGCTCCAGAATGCCCAGCTTGCCCATGTGCATCAGCGCCGTGGACTTCTCCTGCGGCGTGTAGAAGAAGCGGCCCCGCTTGCCGCTGAGGAAGCCGCTGCGCACCACCTCCGTCACCGTGGCGGGGAAGTCCTTCTGCGCCCGGGTCTGCTGGGGCAGGTAGCCGATGGCCCCGGCCCGGAGAGAATCGTCCAGCACGATGTCGCCCTTCATGGGGCGCAGGAGGCCCAGCAGGCTTTTCAGCAGCGTGGACTTGCCGGAGCCGTTCTCACCCACGATGCACAGGTAGTCGCCGCTGCGCACCTGAAAGGTCAGACCCTCCCAGATGGCCTTGCCCTCGTAGCCCAGGGACACATTGCGGCAGTCCAGCAGTATTTTTTTTTCCGTCGTCTGTTCCATCAGGACAACCCCTCTCTCAAAGCGTCCGCGTTGGCCTCCATCAGCTGGAGGTAGGTGACGCCGCTGTCAAATTCGGCGCGGCTCACCGTCTGGCAGGAGTGGAACGTCCGCACCTGCGCGCCGGTGGTCTCCGCGATGGCCTCCGCCACCTTCCGGCTGCTGAGCTCGATGGTGTACACCACCGGGATGTGCTGCTCCCGCACCAGGTCGATGAGGTATTTCAGCGTGGCCAGCGACGGCTCCGTGTCCCCGGCGCAGCCGTGGAACGCAGCGCGGTAGTCCAGCCCGTACTCCCGGCAGAAGTACAGCAGCGGGAAGCGGTCGCCGAACACCAGCAGCTTCCGGGAGGCGCCGCTGACGATGCCGCGGAACGTCTCGTCCAGCGCCGTCAGCTCCGCCAGATAGTCGGTGAGCCGGGTGCGGAAGTCCTCGGCGTGGGCGGGATCAGCTTCACACAGAGCCTCCGCAATGGCACGGCACAGGGTCATGGCTGTCACCGGCGACGTCCAGATATGCTCGTCGTAGGCGGCGTCCTCATCCTCCGCTTCGTGGTCATGGTCATGGTCGTCGTGGTCATGGTCGTGGTCGTGGTCGTGGCCGGAGGCGCCCTGCATACCCTCGGCGTACTCCTCCTCGTACAGCTCCGCGGCGTCCATCATGGACAGGACGCAGGGGATGTTCTCCCCGGCGGCGTCCAGAATGTCGGACACCCACTGCTCGCTCTCGCCGCCGTTGTAGATGAACACGTCCGCCTCGCTGATGCGGATCACGTCCCGGGGCGTAGGCTCGAAGCTGTGGGTCTCCCGCCCGGCGGGCACCAGCAGCGTCACGTCCACCGCGTCGCCGCCGATCTGCCGGACGAAGTCGTAGTAGGGGAACAGGGTGCAGACCACCCGAAGCCGGCCGTTCTCCCGGGGCGGCTCGCGGCCGCAGGCGGTCAGGGACGCCGCCAGCACCAGCGCCAGCAGGCCCGTCAGCAGCCGCCTCATTCCGCCGCCTCCCGGCACCGGCGGCACACGCCGTAGAACAGCGTGCGGTGGGCGTCGATGGCGAAGCCGTGCTCCTCCTCCAGGTGGCGGTACAGCGGGGCCAGGTGGGAGCAGTCCACATGCTGCACCGTGCCGCATTTTTCGCACTTCAGCAGGAAGCAGTCCCGCCCGGAGTCGGCGCAGGTGCAGAACTGGTATTTCGCACCGGTGTCCGTCATCAGCTTGTGGACCTTGCCCGCCTTTTCCAGCCGCTCCAGCTGGCGGTAGACGGTGGTGAGGCCCACCGCCTCCCCCTGCCGGTGCAGCAGCTCTGTCAGCTCCGCCGCGCCGATGCCGTCGGCACAGCCGCGGATGCAGGCCAGCACCGCCTGCTGCTGTTTCGTCATGTATGCCATGGGATGCCTCCTGAATCTGAAAATGAAAACCGTTTTCAAATTATAGCCGAAATAATTTGTTTGTCAACTATCTTTTTCCCGCCGCGTATGGTACAATAGGAGCGCCGTCACCCATGAGGGCAGATACGCCGCCGGCGTGTCTTTCCGCGCTTTCCGAAAAAGAGATACGGGAGGATACCAGCATGCAGCATGAGATCACCCACAGCGCACCGCTGCTCAATGACAAGGGCAGCCTGCGGGAGCCGGGCTACGCCAAGAGGCTCCTGCCCATCTACCGCCGCGCCGACATCCGGGCCGGAAAGACCCGCATCAAGGAATGGGACTACTATCTGGCGGCCAACGACCATTTCGCCGTGGCGCTGACCATCGCCGACAACGGCTACATGGGGCTGGATTCCATCTCGTTCCTGCACTTTGATGAGAAGTGGGAAAAGACAAAAAGCCCCATGCGCGTGTTCCCCATGGGCCGCACCGGCCTGCCGGAGACCTCCGCCGCCGGGGACAGCGTCATCACCGGCAACGGCTACGGCATCGCGTTCCGCCATGTGGGGGACTCCCGGGTGCTGACGTTCCGCATGGGGGACTTTCTGGACGGGCAGGCCATCGAGGGACGCCTGACCTTGACGGAGGAGCCGGAGGAGTCCATGGTCATCGCCACGCCCTTCGACAAGCCGGGGCACTTCTACTACAACCAGAAGATCAACTGCATGCGGGTGTCCGGCGAGGTCAACCTGGCGGGGCGGGTGTACCGGTTCGCGCCGGAGGACTCGTTTGCGGTGCTGGACTGGGGCCGGGGCGTGTGGACATACCACAATACATGGTACTGGGGCAGTGCCTCCGGGCAGATCGACGGCGTGCCCTTCGGATGGAACATCGGCTACGGCTTCGGCAACACCTACGCCGCCAGCGAGAACATGCTGTTTTACGGCGGCAAGGCCCACAAGCTCAGCCAGGTGCGGTTCCACATCCCTATGAAGGACGGACGGGAGGACTATCTCAGCCCGTGGACGTTCACCTCCGACGACGGGCGGTTCGAGATGGACTTTGCGCCCATTCTGGACCGGGCGGCCTGCACGGACTTCAAGCTGCTGAAATCCGACCAGCACCAGGTGTTCGGGCGGTTCACCGGCCGGGCGGTGCTGGACGACGGCACGGAGATCCATGTCAGCAACTTCCTGGGCTTCGCCGAGAAGGTGGAGAACAAGTGGTAAGGCGCCGCGTTAACTGGCGCTTAACATCGGATTAACAAGGACTTAACAAACAGGCGGCCGCTCATCTGAGAGCGGCCGCCTGTTTCTTTACGGGAAAACCGTCTGATTATATACGCGGTATGCAGAAATTGCGAGGCATTCGCACAATTATAGTGATGGAAAGCGCGCGCTGCGGCGAAAATGGAGCATGTGTTTACCGCTAAGAAAATGTTAAAAGTGGAGAAAGCTGTGCTAAAATTTTATAAATATTGCTAATTGCAGGAATTGGCGGGATACGGTATACTTTAACATGACCCACAGGAAAAACTTTCGTGCGGGTCGTCTGCACCGGCGGCGTGCTGCCGGTGCAGGAAGGCTAAGGGAAAGAAAAAATTGTAAGGAGAGAAAGCAATGGAAGAAAGAAAAGGCTTTGGATCCAATTTTGGATTCCTCATGGCTGCCGTCGGCTCTGCTGTGGGCCTGGGCAACATCTGGGGCTTCCCCAATAAGATGGGCGCCTCCGGCGGTTTCACGTTCCTCATCATCTATCTGATCCTGGCGGTCATCTGCGGCTTCATCGTCATGCTGGGCGAGCTGGCCATCGGCCGCAAGACCGGCAAGGGCGCTATCGCCGCCTACCACGCCATCTCCAAAAAGTTCAAGTGGGTCGGCTGGCTGGGCGTCGCCTCCGCCTTCCTGATCATGAGCTTCTACTGCGCGCTGGGCGGCTACTGCATCAAGTACGTGGTCCTCAACGTGGGCAACCTGTTCGGTACGCGCTTTGGCTCTAACGGCCTC
>URVR01000020.1 GCA_900551355.1 uncultured Eubacteriales bacterium
ATGCGATCGTCGGCAGCGTCAGATGTGTATAAGAGACAGCGCCTACCTGACCCAGCACCAGAAACAGGGCCACAAAGCCGTACAGGCCCTGGGTGCCGGGCAGCACCTGCAGGATCAGGCACTTGGTGGACTTGTCGGGATCCTCGCTGGTCAGACCGGCGGCGGCCTCACCCACCATGCCGGTCCCCTTGGCGGAGCCGATGCAGCACAGGCCAGCGGTCAGCGCCGCGCCCAGAATGGCGAAACCCAGTCCGCCGATGGATTCAAGAATACTCATTGTTCATGTTCCTCCTTCATGATCTCTACATAATTGGATCGCATACACAGGGGACGGAAGGCCTTGCCGCCGTCCTTGTAAAAACGCCCGAAGAATTCCAGAAACTGCAAACGCATATCGTGGACGTAGCAGCCCAGCAGGTTCAGCGCCAGATTCAGGGTGTTGCCCACCAGCGAAATGATGATGAACGTCACGAGATTGCCGGTGGTGGCGCCCAGCATATTGAACACCTGGGCCAGCACCGCGCCGGACAGCATCAGCGCCATCAGACGCACATAGGACAGAATATCGCTGAAAAAGCCGGTGACGCCGTTGTACACGGCGGCCACCACGCCGGTGACCTTGCCGAAGCCCTTCTTGCCCCGGCCCGCGCCGTACAGCAGCATCAGCCCGCCGATGCACAGCACCACCGGTACGCCGCCGATGCTGCCCACGCCCAGCAGGGCCATGGCGCCGCCGGCCAGAATGATCCACCATGTGATCTCATCGAACAGCGCGTCGGGGAAATGGCCGTTCCGGCACTTCTCCACCACGCTGACGGCCATGCCGGTGAACACCTGAATAGCGCCCAGCACCAGCGAGCCCACCATGATGGCCATGGTGTCGTTCAGCGGGTCGAACAGCGCCGGCAGGGCAACGGTGCTGGCGGGGTCGATGAGCTTACACAGCTGGGGGATGAAGTCCCCCAGAAAGCCGCCGGTCAGCGCACCGAAGATAAAGGTCATGATGCCGCACCAGAAGATCATCTCCATGAAGCTCCTGTTGGCGGGGCGCTTCTTCTTCAAAAACAGCAGCGATCCGACGATCATAGCCAGTCCGTAGCCCATATCCGCCATCATCATGCCGAAAAAGAAGATGAAGAACGGGGCCATGATGGGATTGGGATCCACGCCGTCGTAGGCGGGCATGGAGTACTGCTCCGTGATGCAGTTCATGGAGCGTGTCAGCACGTTGCCGTGGAGCTGCACCGGCACGTCGGGGATCTCCTCCGCTGTGGGGTCGCTGACATCGTAGGCACAGTCCAGCGTGTCCAGCCACGCCGCCAGCTTCGGCAGCTTCACCGCCGGCACCCAGCCGTCAAAGGCCACGATGCACCCGTCCGTCAGCAGCCGCTTCCGGTTTTCCTCCCGCATGAGCCGGGAGCTCAGCCGGTCGCTGCATAGCTGCAGGTCCGGGAGCTTATCGCCCAGCGCCGCCAGCGCCTGACGGGCGTCCTCCTTCTCTGCGGCGGTCTGCCGCAAAGCGTCGCCCAACGCCGTCAGATTCTCCTCCGGCGTGCCGTGCCGCCCCTTCAGCTGTCCGCCGGCGAAGCCGAAGCTCCGCAGCAGCTCCAGCGCCGCCGCCGTAACGGTTTTGTGGGTCAGCAGCAAAATACACTGCTGCTCCCGGTCGGCGTACAGCAGGTACGCCTCTGCCTCCGGAATCTGTGCGGCCAGCGCGCCCTGCACCTCGTCCCAGCGGGCGAAGGGGGGCAGCGTGCCGCTGGTGATATCGCACCATCGCGTCTCCGTCAGCTCCAGCGGCACATCCAGACTGCGCCACGGACGCAGGGCAGCCTGCTCACTGCGCAGCTGGGTCTCCTTGGCGGTCAGACGGTTGATGTCCGCCGCCAGCTCATTGATGCGCCGGGCGGTTTCCAGCTCTGCCGCCAGCGACGCTTCATCCAGATAGTCCCGCTCGGAGATGCGGGGGCGGGGCGTCAGCAGACCCGCCTTGGGCGGCGGCGCCGTGCGGCGCAGGGTGTCCATGGCCGTTTGCAGCTGCCGCTGCCGGGCCAGGCAGTCCGCTGCCGCCGTATCGCACCGGCGCAGGGAGTCGGGCAGCGATGCCGTATCCGGCTCGCTGATCTCCACACAGCCCATGTGCTGGAGCCGCCGCAGCATGGCGTCGTGGTCGCGCTCCAGCGCCAGTATCTGCAGACGCTTCATTTTGACAATGGCCATCTACCGCTTCACCACCTTTTCCAGCAGATAGGCCACGGCGCCGTCCATCCGGCCCAGCGCCGTCTCCCGCAGAGCCGCGCAGTCCTGCTCCGTGCGGGCCAGCATGGCCTGCCGCTCCGTGTCGGCCTGTGCCTCTGCCTGCCGCAGCGCGTCAGCGGCGGCACGGCGGGCCGACTCCTGTGCGGCGGCCACCAGCGCGGCGCCGTCCTTTTCAGCCTGACGCACCCGCTCCGTCGCTGCGTTCTGCGCTGCGGCTCTCTGCGCCAGCAGACGGCTCTCTGCCGCCTGAAGGCTCTCTATTTTTTCCCGGTACAGTTTCACTCACCGCCTTTCCCGATATATGCAGACAGGGGGAGACCCCTCTGCGCGGCCTCCCCCTGAGATCAGATGCTTTATACCGCGGAGAAGGCCCCCTGCGTATATTTGCATCAGGATACCACAAAAGTATGTTTCCCACAACGGGCAAGCCGTAGAAAATGACTGCATCGATTTTGTGAATTCCGTCAAATGCTATATTTTTCACAAAAGTTATCGCTAAAAGAAACTTTTATCGATCGCAGACATCACCCAAATTCCAGTGGCATTTTTCCCTCTTATGTGGTATAGTATCCATGTTATGACAACTGCATCGACAACAAAAAGGATAAATTCGACAGGATATAACAATTTGTATTCGATTTTGACGTGAGGTACAGCTATGACATACTTGACAGCATTCCTGCTGGGGCTGGTACAGGGCGTGGCGGAGTTCCTGCCCATTTCCAGCTCCGGCCATCTGGCCATCGCCCAGAACCTGCTGGGCCTGGAGGGCGCCGGCAGCGTGCCGGAGTTCTTCGACGTGCTGCTCCATCTGGGCACGCTGATCGCGGTGTTCGCCGCCTACTGGACAGATATCTGCGAGATGGTGGTGGAGTTTTTCCGGGGCATCGGTGATCTGGTGCACCGCTCCACGCCGTCGCCGGTGCCGCCGGCCCGGCGGCTGATCCTGCTGATCATCGTGGGCACGCTGCCGCTGTTCGCGGTGCTGCCCATCCGCAAGCATGTGCAGGGCCTGACAGATAATATGGTATTCGTGGGCGCGGCCCTGATCGTCACCGGCATCCTGCTGTTCCTGTGCGACCGGGTGCGCAAGGGCCGCAAGACCGAGCGCAGCGCCACCTGGCTGGACGCCCTGCTGGTGGGCGTGGGGCAGGCGGTGGCCACGCTGCCCGGCGTGTCCCGCTCCGGCATGACCATCACCGCCGGCTGCTTTGTGGGCTATGAGCGGCGGTTCGCCGTGCGGTTCTCATTCCTGCTGAGCATCCCCGCCGTGCTGGGCGCCAACATCCTGTCCATCGGCGACGCGGTGCAGGCCGGCATCAACGGCGCGGAGGTGCCCATGTATCTGGTGGGCGTCGTCACCGCCGCCGTCACGGGCTATCTGTGCATCCGTCTGCTGAAGTATGTGGCGGACAAGGGCCATTTCGGCGCGTTTGCCTATTACTGCTGGGCGGTGGGCATCCTGACGCTGGTGCTGCAGGCCGTCAAGTGAGATGAAGTGAGGAAGACTATGGCATCGACACAAAAGAAAACAACGAAAGGGAAAAAGACCCCGCCCAGGCCGGAGCCGCCCGCCTATAACGGCACGGCGCGGCTGGTGGGCGGCATCGTCTGCCTGCTGCTGGCGCTGTGCGTGCTGGTCAGCTATTTCAATGTGGACGCGCTGCTGCTGACGTTTATCGCCAAGGCGCTCAAGGGCCTGCTGGGCTGGGGCTTCTATCTGGCCGCACCGGCGCTGCTGGGCGCGGCGCTGATCCAGCTGCGGCACCAGGGTCGTCCGGTGGTCCTGCGCACTACCTGCACGCTGCTGCTGCCGCTGCTGGTGGGCGTACTGTGCCACCTGCTGCTGTGCCGCACGGCCTATGAGCTGGGCAGCGGTCTGCTGCCCCGGCTGTGGGCGGACGGGCAGGCCCTGACCTGCGGCGGCGTGGTGGCCGGCGGTCTGGCGCTGGGCAGCGAGGCGCTGGTCAGTAAGGTGGTGTCCATCGTCATCTTCGTGGTGGTGCTGCTGGCGGCGCTGCTGGGCGCGCTGCATATGACGCCCCAGCAGGCGGTGGACAAGGTGAAGGAGTACCGCACCAGCCGCTGGGAGGACGAGGACGACGAGGACGATCTGGAGGGCTTCCAGCCTGTGTCCCAGCGGAAGGCAGCCCTCGCTTCCGAAAAACCGGTGAAGGACAAGCCCGCCCGGAAGCGGGGCGATTTCGATATCCCGCTGGACGGCGAGCCGTCCGCCATGGAGGGCGGGGAGAAGAAGGACTTCTTCCCCCGCAGGTCCGCCGCCGTCCGGACGCCGGATCAGGTGCTGGCCCGGAAGGACGCGGCGCCCGCCGCGCCGGAGATGCCGGCCGCCCCCGCGGCACAGGAGACTGCGCCGGTGAAGGAGCCGGTGTCCGAGAAGAAAAAGAAGGCCCAGCTCCAGCAGGAGGTGCAGTCCGCCGCCGAGGAGGTGGGGCAGGCCATCGAGCAGGAGCTGGCCCAGGGCGAGGAGACCTATCACTATCCGCCCATCACCCTGCTGGAGGAGAACCGCGCCGACAACTGCACCGAGGTAGGCGCGGAGCTGCGCAACAACTCCCGCCGCCTGGCGGAGGCCCTGCGCTCCTTCGGCGTGGACGCCGCCGCCGGCGATGTGGTCCACGGCCCCAGCGTCACCCGCTACGAGTTCACGCTGGAGCAGGGCGTCAAGCTCAGCAAGATCACCAACCTGTCCGACGACATCGCGCTGGCGCTGGGCGCCAGCGGCGTCCGGGTGGCGCCGGTGCCCAACAAGATCTCCGTGGTGGGCATCGAGGTGCCCAACCGCACCGTCACCGCCGTGCGCATCCGGGATGTCATCGAGTCCCGGGAGTTCACCCGCCACCCGTCCCCCGTGGCCTTCGCCGTGGGCAAGGACATCGGCGGCAATAACATCGTGGGCAACATCGCCCGGCTGCCCCATGTGCTCATCGCCGGCACCACCGGCTCCGGCAAATCCGTGTGCACCAACTCCCTCATCGTCAGCATCCTCTACAAGTCCACCCCTGACGAGGTGCGCTTCATCATGGTGGATCCCAAGATGGTGGAGCTGGCGCCCTACAACGGCATCCCCCACCTGCTGATCCCAGTGGTCACCGACCCCAAGAAGGCCGCCGGCGCCCTGCAGTGGGCGGTGTTCGAGATGATGAAGCGCTACAAGATGTTCTCCGAGAAGGGCGTCAAGGATCTGGCGGGCTACAACGCCCTGTCCGAGACGGACGAGGACGTGAAGAAGCTGCCCACCGTGGTGGTGGTCATCGACGAGCTGGCCGACCTGATGCTGGTGGCCGCCAAGGAGGTGGAGGAATCCATCTGCCGCGTGGCCCAGATGGGCCGTGCCGCCGGCATGCACCTGGTGGTAGCCACCCAGCGTCCCTCCGCCGACGTCATCACCGGCCTGATGAAGGCCAATATCCCCAGCCGCATCGCCTTCGCCGTGGCCAGCTCCATGGAGTCCCGCATCATTCTGGATACCCCCGGCGCGGAGAAGCTGGTGGGTAAAGGCGACATGCTTTACTCCCCGCTGGGCGACAGCAAGCCCACCCGCGTACAGGGCTGCTTCATCACACCGGAGGAGATCGAGCGGGTGGTGGCCTTTGTCAAGGACGCCGCCGGCGAGGCCCACTACGATCAGGACGTTATCGAGAAGATCCAGCAGGCGGTGGACGCCAAGGCCGACAAGGGCAAGTCCGCCCCGGCCGATACCGCTGCCGACGGCGAGGACGGCGACGAGCTGCTGCCTGCCGCCGTGGAGGTGGTGCTGGAGACGGGGCAGGCCTCCGTATCCATGCTCCAGCGCCGCCTGAAGCTGGGCTACTCCCGTGCCGCCCGTCTGGTGGATCAGATGGAGGAGCGGGGCTACGTCGGCCCGTTTGAAGGCTCCAAGCCCCGGCAGCTTCTCATCACCCGTGAGAAGTGGCAGGAGCTGCAGATGGCCAAGGGCATCGCGCCCCAGGAGGCGCCGCCCGCCCCGGATCGCTACGGCTCCATCCACGACGTGTTCGAGAGCCACGACGCCCTGGATTGACCGCACAGCAGACGCAAAAACACCCGCAGTCTATGCGACTGCGGGTGTTTTCTGCGCTTTTTTACAGTCCGTCGGGCTTGTTGACGCCGAAGCCCTCGCCCAGTATCTCATAGGCGTCGCACACGATGATGAACGCATCGGGATCGGCGTGCTTCACGATGGACTTGATGCTGACGATCTGCGCACGGCTGAAGGCGCACAGGATCACGTTTTTGGGCCTGCCGCTGAAGCCACCCCGTCCCTCCAGCAGTGTGACGCCCCGGTCCAGCTCCAGCAGATGGGCGGTGATGGCCTCGTACTGCTCGGAGATGATGTAGGCCATCTTCGCGCCGTTGCCGCCGTAGACCACCCGGTCCATCACCTTGGAGATGATGAACAGCGCCACCATGGCGTACAGCGCCTGGGTCAGGTCGCGGAACACCGCGGCGTAGGAGATGACCACGATGGCGTCGATGGACAGGCACAGCGTACCGATGGACAGCCCCGGGAATTTCAGCTTCAGCAGCCGGGCCGCCAGCTCGGTGCCGCCGGTGGTGGCGCTGTACCGCAGCATCAGGCCGCAGCCGAAGCCCACGATGACGCCGCCGTAGATGGCCGCCAGCATCGGCTCCATGGGCCTGAACGTGTGCAGCCCGGCCAGCAGGTCGATCATGCCGGAGCTGACCAGCGTGGCGTACAGCGTGGCGTACAGCCACTGGCGCCCCACCTTTTTCCAGCTCAGGATAAACAGCGGCAGGTTCAGCACCACGATCATCGTACCGATAGGTGCCTGCGGGATGAAAAAGTTGATGATCTGGGCCACACCGGTAAAGCCGCCCACGCTCAGGTGGTTGGGGTCAAAGCACCAGTTGAAGCCCACGGCGTACAGCGCGCAGGACAGGGTGATCATGGCGTACTGCACCACGATCCCCTTCAGCTTCTGATCCATAAACAGTGTCCTTCCTTACATAGTATCCTCAAACCAAAAAATGTATATACAGTATACTATGCAAAACGCTGTTTGTCTACTGTGGTTATTCCTCCACCACAGGCGGAACGAACCGCTCGATGGCGGCGCGGAGCTTGGGGTGCCGGATGACGAAGTGGATGGCGGGGGATTTTTCCTTGGACACCATGGCCCACTGCCCCTCGTGGATGCAGATCTGCAGATTCCGGAAGGCCCCGCCGCCGGTAAATTCCAGCTCATAGCGGGGATGCGCCGCGGCGAAGGCCTCCGTCTGGGCCAAATGTGCCAGATACGTCTCGTAGGTGTAGGGCACGTCCTGCCCGCAGAACAGGCCCGACAGCGGCAGGGAAGGGGGAAACTGGGCAAAGGCCTGCTCCGACAGCCGGGGCAGCTCCTGATGCACCGTGTCCGTCAGCAGGATGGCCTCCAGCTGCTCCCGCCGGGTCTGGGCGTAGGCGCAGATGCGCTGCCGCTCCTCCGCCGGCAGGCCCTGCTTTTCCAGCAGCGCCGCCAGATAGTCCGGCTCCATGGTGCACAGCGGCGGCGTGTACAGGATGTGCCGCCGCCGTCCCGGCGTGCGGCTGTCCGCCAGCAGGAAGGCGTTGAGCCGCGCCGCTCCGTCCTCCCGGTAGATGTCCATCAGCGGACTGGCGTTCTCCAGCATGGCCTCCGCCCGCCGGCGGCAGTAGGCCACCTCGCTTTTCACCTTCGTCAGGTCGTACCGCCCCTCGCTGTGGTGTCCGGCCACCGCTTCGCCGGTAAGGGCCACCGTCCCGGCGGAGCGCATGAAGTGCAGGAATACGCCGTTCTGCGGGGCCTTGAAATAGTACGGTTCGATCTGCCCCGTCATGTACATGGGGATGAAGCTCTCCAGCCCCAGCATCATCTCCGACATGGAGCGGTCGATGTTGTGGATGATCCGGAGGGTCAACCCCTTTTTCAGCAGCATGGCCATGCCGAACATCCACTTTTTCGGGAATTCCGGGTCCTGGGCCATCTGCTCCATGGGCATGTCGCTGTACAGGATCACCGGCTCCATGGAGCGGGACAGCACCGCCGCCTTCATGAAGTCCAGCTCGCTCTCCATCATCTGCTGCAGGCCGAAATAGCTGCGGGACGTGGGCAGCTGGAACGGCGCCGTGGGCACCTTCAGCTCGTCGAACCGGATGGAGCGGATGTATTCGTTCAGGTCGAACTCGTCCAGCTTCGCCAGAAAGTGGCGGACGCCGTCCTGCCGGGGAGCGTGGCTGCCCAGCAGCCAGTCCTGCACCCGCTGGCAGTACACGGCTCGGTCGGCCAGCACATCGGCTCCGCAGCCCAGCAGCTCTCCGGCGATCTCCCGGTGCTGCACGTCGTCCAGCTCCTGGGACACATAGGCGGACACCGCCTGGGCGAACCGCTCCGGCTCCGCCGGCTGCCGCGCTCCGCTGCGGAACCGGAAAATGGTGGACGGGTCGTAGTTGGCGTACCGGCACAGACGGCTGACGCTGACCTCCATCACCTCCACCAGCGTGTTGAAATTCTCCCGCAGATGGGTGCGCCGGTGGTCGGCGTACTCCTCGCAGGCCAGGAACCCCGCCCGCACCGTCTGCTCCGTCAGACCGGGGACGCCCTTCTCCTCCGCCAGTGCCGCCAGCGCCCGGCACAGGCCGTCCATGGCGGCGGAATCCCGCCCCGGCGTCCGCTCTCCCGCCCGGTAGCGGCTCAGGGACGGCGCGGTGATCCCCGCCCGGGCGCAAAGCTCGCTGGCCCGGCAGTCCACCTGCTCCATCCATATCTGCAGCTGCTGACAAAAACGCATAGCGCACCTCCTGTGTTGCTTTGCCGCCATTATACGCCGGAAAATTTGTTTCCGCAACTGGCAGTTGGCAATGCTGGCAACTCTGTTGCGCCCACCGCCGCATCTGGTAGAATAAGGGAAAACATCCACAGGGAGGTACTGCCTATGAAAAAGAACGACTGCACCCACCGGGGCCTGCTGGGCCTGCTGCTGGCGCTGTGCATGACCCTGCTGCTCCTGACCCCAGCGCTGGCCGGCGTCACGGATGTCACCGGCGGCAGCCATACGACGGTCAAGACCACCGTCGTCAATGAATACACGGACATCCACGAGGAAAAGACCTTCGATCTGACCGGAAAGAGCACCACCTTTACCGATGTGAAAAAGTATTTCGGTGGGACGCAGGGCACACTGGCCGTGGAATTCCCCGGGCTGGCCCCGCAGGTGAACATTACCTACACCGTGTCGGCGGATACCGTGGTCATGACCGTCGCCAACTACGACGACCTGCCCGACGGCACCTACACCTGCCCGGAGCAGGAGGACAAGACCATGATGAAAACCACCTACGATGGCTCCAAGCTGACCTATCTCGGCAATGACTATGAGGATGGCAAGGTCGTCATCAACGAGACCCGCACCGATTACTACACCCGCAATCATATCTGGCGCGGATACATCCTGACCGTCACCGGCAATGGTAACGGCAATTCCTCCGGTACCGGCAACGGCAATACCACGGGTACCGGCAGCGGCGGCACCTCCGGCACCGGCCTGAGCGGCGCCACCGGCGGCTACAACTCGCCCAAGACCTTTGACGCGGGCCTCGCGGTGTACGCCGCCTCCGCAGCCCTGTCCGGCGCGGGCCTCATCGTCCTGCGCCGCAGAAAGCGGTAAAACCACACGGATATCCTTGCGACTCGGCAGGGGGGGGAATAAAAGCAGCGCATCCGCGAAAGCGGATGCGCTGCTTTTATGCGTCTTATTTGTGGTGGAACAGGTGGAAGTGGTGATGGTGATGCTTGTGCTCCGGCAGCTCCGGCTGGGGATCGAACCCGTCCTGCCAGTTGGAGAACAGGAAATAGAACAGGTAGATCACCGAGCTGATGGCCCATGTAATGGGATACGCCCAGTAGACGTAGACGATCTCGTGCCGCCAGTGCATGATGGCGGTGATGTACAGGATACGGAACACGCACCAGACGCCCAGCATGATGGTCATGGGTACGAAGGCCTTGCCCGCGCCCCGGCAAACGCTGGCGATGGCGTGGGAGAAGGCCAGCAGGCAGTAGAACAGGCAGATGGTCCGCGTCTCCAGCACGCCCAGCCGGATAACCTCCGGCGTGCGGGAGAACAGGGACACCAGCCACGGCGCAGCCAGATAGGTGATAACGCCGATGATCTCCGCAATGACGGCTGCCGCCGCGATGCCGAAAATAGCGCCCTTTCTGGCACGGGGCTTCATGCCCGCGCCCAGATTCTGCCCTACATAGGTGGTGATGGCCATGGTGAAGCTGGTGACGGGCAGGAAGGCGAAGCCCTCGATCTTGGAGTACGCGCCGTAGGCGGCGGTGGCCATCTTGCCAAAGGAGTTGATGTTGGTCTGCACCACCACGTTGGCAAGGCCGATGACAGAGTTCTGGATACCGGCGGGCAGGCCGTAGCGCAGGATCTCCCGCAGCAGCGGGCCGTCGATCCGCAGGGCGGACAGCTTCAGCTGGTAGATGGTACCCTTTTTGGCAAGGTGCATGACGCACAGCACGGCGCTGAGTGCCTGGGAGATGATGGTGGCCAGCGCCGCCGACCACACGCCCCAGCGCAGCACCGCCACGAACAGCAGATCCAGCACCACGTTGGTCAGGGAGGAGACGATCAGGAAGTACAGCGGGCGCTTGCTGTCGCCCAGCGCGTTCATGATGCCTGTAAAGGTGTTGTACATCACACCCGCGCCTACACCGGCGAAGTAGCACCGGAAGTAGGCGATGGCGTCGGGCAGCACCTCCGGGTCAGTGTCCATCCACCGCAGCAGGGTGGGGGTGAACAAAACGCCGATGACGGTGAGGATCAGGCTGCTGATCAGTCCCAGCAGCACGGCGGTGTGGACGGCGCGGGACACCTTATCATAATCCCCTGCGCCGAAGTAGCGGGAGATAGCCACGCCCACGCCGCTGGCGGCGCCGGCGAAAAAGCTGATAAGCAGGAAGATCAGCGGGCCGGAGGCACTGACGGCGGCCAGCGCATTGTCTCCCAGGAAGTTGCTGACGATCAGGGAGTCAGCGGTGTTGTAGAGCTGCTGGAACAGCTGACTCAGGAAAATGGGGATGGCGAATCCGGCGATAAGCCGCCAGGGTACGCCGTGGGTCATGTCCTTTGTGGTGGCAGCGGCCATAAAAATGCACTCCTTCCTTTGGTGTATATCCGGCGTGGTGAAAACCGATGCTGAAAAACGGCCCCGACAGCTCGGGAGCGGTCGGGGTATCGTATGATCCGGCGGGGAAAGATGCCTGATGCCATGCGGTGTGAACCGCATGGCATCGTTCAGGCTTTTCTGGCGCAGTGGGAGGGATTCGAACCCTACGAGAGCCGTAAAAGGCGGGTACTAACGTACCCGCAAGTGCTCCAATTTCAAGGGTTTTCCCGAAAGCCGTTGATACCAATGGGACTTCGTTTGTGGTCAAATTTGTGGTCAAAATGGGACGCGACCCGCAGGTGCGAAGCACCGAAAGGAGGCTCCAAATGAAAACAAAAGAACACGTTTCAGGCAGGAGTGACCGGCTCTGCGTCCTGCCCCCGAAGGCAGGCGACTCTATCAGGGGAGCGCCTTCCTCGACCTTGCCTGAAATTATATATGATATGCGAGTGAAGGTCAAGAGCATAGAAAAAAATTTGAAGGCGCTGTGTGCTGCCCACAAGAAAATCGGATGGACTTTAGAGAATTTTGAGGATGACCTTCAGGGCGTTCGGCGGGTTATTGATGCCGAGACTTCCGATGAAAACGCCGCCCGAAAAGCGGCACTGCTGCTGCAGAAAGCGGTTGATGAATTAGCAAATAGCACCTGTCTCCCCTTTATGAAAATGTGGGATTCGGTGTGTGAATTTGAAGGCATTTCTCTGCAATGGAAGACCCGCGAAGCGGACGTTTCAGATGATTTTTGCGTCGAGCTTTTTGAGAAAACAAGGCGGGAAACGGGCCTGTTTGATGCTTTTGTGAAGGCGGATTTGCTGCTCCTCCGGATGCCAGCACTGCCCTCGATTCGGGCTCACGGCACGGTCATAAACGGGCGGAAGATGGTCATTTATGACACGCAGATGTTCGTTGAAAAGGTGCGCGGAGCCGTGCTCTCCGTGGAGGATTCACTGCCCAAAATCGCTCGAAAATGCGTGACGTATGTTTTCATTTATAACAGCCTCACGACTCCCTGTCTTGACTCCGACAACCACGCAACGAAGGCGATTACCGATGAAATTTGCTCTCATTTCGAGGGCGGGGACGATGGTCTTTGCACCGATTTTCGCTTCTACACGAGGGTGTCGGAGACCATTCCTGCGGGGACTTACGTTACGATTTCTCCCATGGAAGGGCCGCTTCCAACGCCGGAAAATATCATCAGAATATGGGAGGCTCGCCAGCGAAGCAGCGGGGCTGCTGTAGGCCATTAAAAGAGGGCTAAATTGGTCGCATCAAAACGACCGCTCCAATGGCCGCTTTGGTGAGAACGTGGTGCAAGTGCAATCCATTGATTTTACTGGATTTTACGAGCCTTAAAATCGAAAAATGCCATTGCCGATATTGACCAAAGTACAATCAGCAAGAAATTTATGCCCGCCCCTGAGAGACTAAAAACGCTGTTGATCTACCCCATTTTCGGGGGCGGGCATCCTGAAAATAGTAAAAGGAGGATGGAGAATGCCAACCCACTATAACGTGAAAATGAAAATGTTATATGCCCTCGCTATATGTGGTCTTGTCCGTCGGGATGACCTTGCGATTTTTGCCGAGACCATGAACATGGGTTCCCACGACATTATGGATTTGATTAGCGCCGGTTTTGTGAGGGAGTCGAGCGCAGAGGTTGATATTCGCATTGGGGGAAGAAGTCGGAAGCGGGTGCGCCGCGTCTGCTGCATTACAAATAAGGGCCTTGCGTTTCTCTTGGAGTTTGGCGGCGCACTGTTTCCATGGCTGGAGAGCATACCCAAGAGTATCATCGGAAACGTCAACCTGCGCGGCGGTACGCTGGCGCGGAAAGCGCCGTTGGACCGCCGCCTGAATTTGGCTGGTGCGAATTGTTTTTACGCTGCCGCAGGTTTTGAGGTTCACCCGCTGGTATTCGGTGATGACGAGGACAGTCAGAAACCTGCGCTGTCAGCCATCATTGCGAACGCGGTGGGTGATTTCGCTCCTGAAGAAAGCACCGTGTACTACAACGCCATTGAAGTGAAGGGAAAGTGTATTGACGCAGACGCAGAAGATTCGCACTCTCAGAGATTTACTCGGCAGGTCGGATTCGCGGCGTATTCCAAAAATGATTTCAACATCTACATGATTCCGCAGGGCGGCATGAGATGGAAAACGGAAATTGCCAAAAAAGAAATGTACCTGTTTTCTACCTACCGCAGCAAAATCCGTATGAATCAAATGAAAGATTGCTGTGCTGTCCTCCTTGCTCGTAACCCCCGTGATTTTGCGGCATCGTTCCTTTCTATCAATGATTTTTCCAGCAAGAAAACTAAAATGCAGCGCATATACGTTGTTCCGATGAGGTGCGAGGGGCGTAAGGACAACGTGATAGCCATGACATCTGGTTTCGATGGTGAACGGGAGAACTGCATTATTGAACTGGGAGAAGATTTTGAATTTGAACGAGATGCGAGGTCATTTATCTTTCCGTTCCGCATGTGTTGGGAGGGGACGACCTATCACGTGGCGATAGGGACGGTGATGGAGCTCTACAACATCCGCAATATAAAAGAAAATGTTGAGGCCGGAAAGCCCGTGATGGTTTATTGTTACCACCATCAGACACCGTATTATCAGGCGATATTCGGGAATAGCGTAGGTTATATTTTTGCAGATTGAAAGGCGAGGGGTGATCCGCTACGCGGATAACCCCTCGCAAAGATGGCAGCCGGCTGGCTGCATATTGGTCACAGAAACATTGCCATGTAGATGGGCAGATGGAGGATGTTATCGGAGCGCATGACATCCTTTGTGTAGAGAATATAGGACTCACCTATTTTCGAGGAAAACTTTGCGCGGAATTTGTCCAACGATGCGTGGCTGCGGTAGTTGCCGGACTTTACTTCGATGGGGGCTATTTTTTTGCCCTCGGCAATCAGGAAATCGACCTCCATGTGGTTTTCCCGATGCTCCTTATCACAGCGAGAGTAGAAGTAGAGCTTATGCCCACGGCACCGGAGCATCTGTGCCACCATGTTCTCCAAAATCATGCCCTCGTTTACATCCAGCTTGTCAAAGAGGATGGCTTTATACAGCTCGTTGTCTGTATAGCCCTTGTCCATGAATGTCTGTGTTACCAGCAGTCCCGTGTCTGCCATGTAGCATTTCTGTGTGGTGTGGTCGGCGCTGAGGGCAAGCCCTACATTGGGGTCGGTGGCGTTGAAGCAGGTGTTGACCACCATCGCCTCGTTCAGCCAGATAAAGGAATCCTCATAGGAACGAAAACGCGCATTTTCGCCCAGCGAACTCAGGCGATATTTCTTTTCTTTTTTGGATAGCTGACCGGGGATACTGTCGAAAACCGCATAAACCTTATCCTCGTATCCCTCGGCAAACTTGGCTACGTCGTCGCGGTAGAGCCGCAGGATGTTCCGCTTGACCGCATCGGAGGCGGCAAAGTCCTTCCCATTCAGGTAGGCGAGGACGGATTGTGGCATCCCGCCCACCAGCAGGTACTGCCGGAAGCTGTTCATGACCTTTCGATGCACCGCCTGACCCAAGGGTTTTCGCGCCTCGAATGCCTGCCGGATAAACGGAACGGTGACCTCATCACCCAGCGCCCATAGAAATTCCTCAAAGTCCAAGGGGAACATCTCCAGATGTTCCTCCTCCGATGGGATGATAATGTCCTTGACGTTCTTCTTGAGCCGGATGAGAGAACCGGTTTCCAAATAATCGTAGCGCCCATCCGCCACAAGGTACTTGATAAGCTGCCGTGCGCGGGGGAACTGCTGCACCTCGTCAAACACGATGAGGGACTCTCTGTTGTAAAGCTGTGTTCCGAAGAAGACGGACAGCTTGGCAAAAAACATATCGAGGTCGGTGCTGTCATTTTCAAAGATGTCCAGCACATCCTTCGGGACATTTCCGAAATCAATAATGATATGGCTTTTATACTCGTTCGCTGCGAACTCCTTGGCAATGAAACTCTTGCCAACGCGCCTTGCTCCGTCAATCAGCAGCGCTGTCGTCCCGCCGCTTCGCTGCTTCCACGCGACGAGGTCATTATAAATTTTCCGCCTCAGCATACCGATTCCTCCTGACTTTCAGAGTCGTGTTGTTTTCCTTAGTTTAACACAGGGATGCACGAAAAGGCAAGTTAAAAATGTCGATATTTGCACGAAACGGCAGCTATGCAGTTTTTAATACTGCACGAAACGGCAGGTTTAACGCCTGCCTTTGTAGCAGTCAAGAAAGACGGGCCGCATGATCTGTGCGGAGGCACAGATCATGCGGCCTGCGTTGCGTGGAGTGAAGTAAAACTATTCGGCGGGCTTTTAGAATTTTCACTCAGGCTATCGTGTTATATGACTTAACACGCCCCTGTGTTTTTAGGACAATCTGCGGTCAATCACTGATTTTCATAGGTTCCGCTTCGCCACGAAAGTCATTATGCTTTGGCGCTCTCGTGGACGCTTAGGAACCCGAAACAACGAGACGCTCCCTCGGAGTCCCGCTGTGCCGCGCCGCAGAGTTGGGTATAGTTTCAGGCACGCGGACAGTTCCGCGCTTGCCGTGCCCCGTCTGAGGCCCTTAGCGGGTACGCCGCCGCACGCTGCTGATCAGCATATAGCCGGAACGCCTCGTATGGGCTGTCTCTTATACACATCTGACGCTGCCGACGATCGCATAAGTGTAGA
>URVR01000021.1 GCA_900551355.1 uncultured Eubacteriales bacterium
GCGTCAGATGTGTATAAGAGACAGGTGTAGAGGTACATGTCCGCCTGGGCGTCGTCATCCGGCAGCGTCAGCGCCTGCCGCTGCTGCCACAGGGGCGTGCCCTCCTCCAGCTTCAGCCCGTAGCAGGACAGGTGCTCCGGCCCCAGCGCCACGGCATCCGCCAGCGTGCGCTGCCAGTCCTCCATGGTCTGGCCCGGCAGACCGTAGATCAGATCGAGACTCAGGTTGGTGAGCTTCGCCCTCCGGGCCGCCGTCACCGCCTGCTGCACCTGCTCATAGGTATGTATCCGCCCGATGCGCTGCAGCAGCGCGTCATCGGTGGACTGCACCCCCAGGGACAGCCGGTTGAACCCGGCCCGCCGCAGGGTGCGCAGCGTTCTCCAGTCCCCGGCGCTGTCGGGATTGGCCTCCAGCGTGATCTCTGCGTCCCGGGCCACGTCGTACCGCCGCTGCACCGTCTGCAAAAGGCGCACCAGCCGGGGCGCCCCCAGATAGCTGGGGGTGCCGCCGCCGAAATACACCGTGTCCACCTGCATCCCGGCGGCGCGGGGCGCCACCTCCTCCAGATGGCGGAGCAGCGCCGCCGTGTAGGCGTCCATCTTCTCCTCGCTGTGGGCCAGCGAGTAAAAATCGCAGTAGGCGCATTTGGCCTTGCAGAACGGGATGTGAATATACAGCCCCAGCGCGGGCTTTTCCGTGCGCCCTCTCATGGCCGCACCTGGGGCGGCAGGATGGTCACTGCGCCGTAAAAGCAGTTGACCTTGCAGCCGCGGCAGCCGATGCACTGCGCCGCGTCCACCTCGTAGATGCCGTCCTCCCGCTGGAAAATGCACTTCATGGGACAGAACATGGCGCACCAGCCGCAGCCGGTGCAGCTCACCGGGTCGATGACCGCCAGCTGTATGGCCTTCCGTCCGAAGGGATGTGCCGGATCCGTCATAGGCTCACCCGCCTTTCCTCGTTTTTACCCTGTACGATTATACCCGCGTTTCCCGTTTTTGACAACCCCGCATGAAACGCCGCGCTCCGGCGCACACTATGGGCGAAAGGAAGTGACTGCCATGACTCCTGAGGAGTATCAGGCGCTGGTCAAGCGCATGGCGCCGCCGTCCCCCATCGTCCGGGACACGGCGCTGGCCTTTCTGGTGGGCGGCGCCATCTGCGTGGTGGGGCAGCTGCTGTCCCATTGGTATGGCACGCTGGGGCTGGACACCGCCGACGCCGGCACCGCCACCTCCGTGACGCTGGTGTTCCTGTCGGCGCTGGCCACGGGGCTGGGCGTCTATCACAAGCTGGCCCGCTGGGCCGGCGCCGGCACGCTGGTGCCCATCACCGGCTTTGCCAACGCCGTGGTGTCTCCCGCCGTGGACTTCCGGGCGGAGGGCCTTATCACCGGCACCGCCGTGAAGATGTTCACCGTGGCCGGGCCGGTCATCGTGTTCGGTACCGCCGCCAGCGTGGTGTACGGTCTGGTGCTGTGGCTGGTGCAGACCGTATAAAAGAGGGAGACGCCGGGCGTCTCCCTCTTTTTATGTATCAGACTCAGTTGTCCACGCGGTTGCGCCACTCCAGCTCCTGCTCCAGCTCGAACTTCAGCTTCTTGTTCTCCTCCACCAGCGTATCGTAGTGGGTGCCCTGGACGTAGTACTTCACGAAGGCGAAGGTGGCCTCGTTGAACTCCTCATCGGAGTACTCCGGCAGCAGGGAGCCGTTCTTGCGGCGCAGGCCCGTGACCTCCACCACCACCAGACGGCGGTGCTCCTCGCTGAGCTGGAACAGCTTCAGCGTCTCGGGGATGCTCAGCTCCAGATCGTAGCGCTCGTTGACGATCTCCAGCAGGCGGCGCTGCTCCGGCTTGGCGGAGACGATGACGCCGTGCTCGGCAAACAGGCGCTTGAGGTAGGAGGCGGAGACCTCCTCACGGGTGATGGTGCCCTTACCGATGCCGGTGAGCATGGTGTTGGACAGATTCAGGCTGACA
This sequence comes from uncultured Eubacteriales bacterium, assembly GCA_900551355.1. GTDB lineage: Bacteria > Bacillota > Clostridia > Oscillospirales > Oscillospiraceae > Vescimonas. The sequence goes on from URVR01000021.1 coordinate 1,982, forward strand.
TAGACCTCCTGGCCGGTGGTGGGATAGCTCATGTGGTTACCTCCTGCAATGCTCAAATTGGTTTTCCGCCGTCCGGGACGGCCTTTTTTGTTCTGCTGTCAGCATACCACAACGCGCCGCAAATAGCAACACAAAGTTGTTCCAAGTACGTCTATTTATACGAAAAAATGTCCTATTTTTCTGAAACTACGGCATTTTCCTCTCCCAAATGTACCATACGACCCAAACAGCCCAAAGGGCACGCATGACCGGTCCTTCCGGGATAAGGTTTGGCGAGACGCCGCAGCGATGTATGGGCGGAAGAGACGCCGCACCCCCTCGTGAACGGATGGATCTTGCGGCCAGACGAGGCGCGGCGACGACGCCATACTTTCTGTATGGCGAGGAGCGGCAACGACGTATGGGCGGAAGAGACGCCGTTCACACGCCGGTCAGGTCAAAGGGCGGCGTATATTCCTCCCTCGCCGCTGTCCGCTCCTGGGTAAAGCCGTCGGTGATGCCGCAGTTGTACATATAGTCTGCGGCGGCGCGGTACTCGGCGCGGGTGAGGCGGCGGGCCAGACGACCCTGGGCGCCGGGCTGGGGGGTGTACTGGCTCATGAGGGAGAACAGAACGTCGCCGGGCCGGAAGGTGCGGGCCACCCAATCGATGACGTGGCGGGTGTTGTCCAGATAGCCGGGCAGCACCAGGTGGCGGATGACCACGCCGCGGCGCAGGAGGCCGTTCTCCATGATATACGGCCCGGTCTGGCGGAACATCTCCAGGATGGCGTCTGCGGCCACGGAGAAATAGTCCGGGGCGGCGGAAAGCTCCGCCGCCAGTGCGCCGTCGGCGTACTTCAGGTCGGGGAGCCAGATGTCCACCAGCCCCTCCAGCTGCCGCAGCGTGTCCACCCGCTCGTAGCCGCCGCAGTTGTACACCAGCGGCACGGGGAGCTTGGGCTCCAGCGCCGGCAGGATCCACGGCAGGAAGTGGGTGGCGGTGATGAGGTCGATGTTGTGGGCGCCCTGGGCGATCAGCTCCTCAAAGATGGCGCGGAGCCGCTGAGGCGTCACGTCCCTGCCGAAGCCCTCCGCCGAGATGGTATGATTCTGGCAGTAGCAGCAGCGCAGGGTGCAGCCGGCGAAGAACACGGCGCCGGAGCCGTTGGTGCCGGAGATCGGCGGCTCCTCCCAGTGGTGGAGGGCGGCGCGGGAAACGCGCAGTCCCGCGGGCATGGCGCAGAAGCCGTTTCCCCCATCGGCGGTACGCGCCGCGCCGCAGTCGCGGGGACAGAGGCGGCAGATCATAGGGCGTGGATGTCGAAGTCCGGGCCAAGATCCCCCGCCATCCAGTGGCGGCGGCACAGGCCGATATACTTGTCGTTGGCGCCCAGCACCACCTGCGCGCCCTCCTTTACCACATGACCGGCGGCATCGAAGCGGGCGTTGAAGGCCGCCTTCTTGCCGCACCAGCAGATGGTCTTGACCTCCTCCAGCTTGTCCGCCAGCACCAGCAGGTGATAGCTGCCCTCGAACAGCTCGCCCCTGAAGTCCGCCCGCAGGCCGTAGCAGATAACGGGGATGCCGCAGTCGTCCACCAGATGCACCAGATAGTAGACCTCCTCCTTGGTGAGGAACTGGGCCTCGTCGATGATGATGCAGGCGTAGCTCTGCAGTGTGCTGTCGGCCATGGCCCGCATCTCGTCGAAGTAGATGCAGGGGTGCTTCAGGCCGATGCGGGAGTACACCATGTGGTCGCCGTCCCGGGTGTCCAGCCGGGGCTTCACCAGCAGCGTCTCCTGTCCCCGCTCCTCGTAGTTGAAGCGGGCCATCAGGGCGTTGGCCGTCTTGCTGGAGCCCATGGCGCCGTATTTGAAGTAAAGCTGTGCCATCGTGTCTGTCTCCTTTTCTGTTGTTACTCGCCTGCGGCGCCGTCCTCCAGCGCCGCCGTAAATGCCTGAAATGCCGAGGGGATGGCCCGCTGCCGCCGCTGTGAGGCGTCCGCCCACAGCCAGTCCGGCTGTCCCGGCCCGGCCACCGTCAGCACATAGCCGGTCATCCGCCAGCGCAGGTGTGTGAACTCGTGCTTCGCGCGGAGGGTCCTGTCCCACCGCAGCGCCGTCACGCCCCAGGATGCCAGCTGGGCGGCGGCAGCCGCCTCGTCCAGCTCACCCTCCGCGTGGGGGTACTCCCACAGCCCCGCCAGCAGGCCGGTGTCCGGCCGCTGCCGCAGGGCGGCGGCGCCGTCCTCCCGCTCCATGACGAATACGGTGAGGTGTACCTCCCGCTTCTCCTTTTTCTTCTCCCGCACCGGCAGGAGCGCCTGTGTCCCCTGCTGCCGTGCCGCACAGAACGACGCGGCGGGGCACCGGTCACACAGGGGCTTTCCGCCGGGCAGGCACACCGCCGCCCCCAGATCCATCAGCGCCTGATTGAAGTCGCCGGGCCGGTCATGGGGCATGGTGTCCGCCATGGCCTGCCTGAAGGCGGCCCGCACCTTCGGATCCAGGACGTTGCGGCTGTCGCCGGTGAGCCGGGCCGCCACCCGCAGCACGTTGCCGTCCACGGCGGGGACCGGCTGGCCGAAGGCGATGGATAAAATCGCTCCCGCCGTATAGTCGCCGATGCCCGCCAACTGCCGCAGGCCGTCATAGCTGTCGGGAAACGCGCCGCCCCAGTCCTCCACGATGGTCTGGGCGGCCTTTTTCAGATTGCGGGCGCGGCTGTAATACCCCAGCCCCTGCCACAGCCGCATCAGCTGCTGCTCCGGCAGGGCGGCCAGCGCCTGTACGTCCGGCGCGGCCTCCATGAACCGCTGAAAATAGGGCAGCACCGCCTGCACACGGGTCTGCTGGAGCATGATCTCCGACACCCATGTGCGGTAGGGGGACACCTGCTCCCGCCACGGCAGCACACGGCGGTGCTCGTCATACCACGCCAGAAGGGGCGCGGGAAGTTTCTGTAAATTGGTCAGTTCCATGATTCACCTATTGAAGCGCGCCGCGTATCCGCAGCGGCGGCACAGCTCCTCCGACGGCTGGCGGGCGTCGAAGCCGCGGCAGATGGCCTGCGCACGGGGCGACGCCAGTATGTCCTCCAGTTCCTGGGTGAAAAGGTTCCCCAGCGCCAGACGCCCCTCGCTGTCCAGACAGCAGGGCACCACCGTGCCGTCCCACAGCACGGCGATCTGCCGGCGCAGGCCGTAGCAGAACTGGGTGCCGCGGCTCCCGCTCTCCGGATGGGGCCAGTCGAATTTCTCCCCCGGCTCCAGATAGAGTTTCTCCGCCAGCCGCCGGTTGCCTTTGCGGTCCGCGGGCAGGGACGGGATGTCCCTGTTCATGATGCGGCTCAACAGCTGCATGATGCGGATATTCTCCGCGTCCGCGCCGCCTGCGTTCCACAGACGCAGGGCGCAGATGACGCCGCCCGCCGCCAGGGCAAGGCAGCTGTCCGCCGCCTGGGTGATGTAGTCCTCCAGCCCGGCGCTGCGGCCGTTGCCCTCGAAGGAGTGGAGGGAGACGCTGACCTTGTGAAGGGCGGGGCAGTCCCGCAGCAGCGGCAGACGCTGCGCCAGATGCGTGCCGTTGGTGGTGAGGCACACCCGGAATCCCAGCTCTTCGCAGATGCGGAGGATGTCCGCCAGCTGCGGGTGCAGCAGCGGCTCCCCCATGACGTGGAGGTAGAGGTAGTCCGTATGGGGCCGGAGCTTCCCGGCCAGCAGAGCAAAGCGCTCCGGGGTCATGAAGCCCTTCTCCCGGCTGGTGCCGGGACAGAAGGCGCAGGCCAGATCACACACGTTGGTGATCTCCACATAGGCGCGGCTGAACACGGCGCTGACCCCTCCTCTCCGGCGTTTTCTGTGAGACAGTGTACCACAAACCGGGACATTTGAAAAGCAGAAATGCCCAAGGAAAAACGGCAGTCCTGACGGACTGCCGTTTCTGAACATATAGGTGTGCGCTTACTTGCCCTCGCGGTCATAGGCCACCACCACGCGGCGGTTGGGCTCCGTGCCGATGGAGTAGGTGGTGACGCCCTTCACATCCTGCAATGCGGCGTGGATCACATGGCGCTCGTAGGCGTTCATAGGCTCCAGCGTCACGCTGCGGCGGTACTTGGCCACCTTGGCGGCCACCTTGTTGGCAAGGCTCTCCAGGCTCTGCTCGCGCTTGGCGCGGTAGTTCTCCGCGTCCATCTGGATGCGGATGCGCTTGTCGCTGCCGGTGTTGACGGCGTAGTTGGTCAGCTGCTGGATGGCGTCCAGGGTCTCGCCCCGGCGGCCGATGAGCTGGCCCAGCTTCTCGCCCTCCAGGATCACCTTGTAGCGGCCCTTTTCCATCTCATAGACCTTCACCTGGGCGGCGCTGTCCATGTGCTCCAGCAGGCCGGAGACAAAGGCCACGATGCGCTGGGCGTTCTCGTCCTCGCACAGGGGCAGGTCAATGGCGGGGATGTCCTTCTTCTCGGGACGCGGGGCGCGCTGGGGCTTGTCCGTCCGCTGGGGACGGGGCGCGCGGTCGCCGCGCTGGGCGTTCTCGCTGCGCTGGGGCTTGTCCGCGGCCTTGGGAGCGGAGGGCTTTTCCACCTTCTTCTCCTCCGCGGGCTTCTGGACAACGGGCTTGACAACGGGGGCCGGCTCGGCCACAGGGGCCTCCTCCGGGCCGTAGGTCAGGCGGACGCGGGCGGGATTGCTGCCGATGCCCAAAAAGCCGCTTTTGGCGCGCTCCAGGATCTCCACGGACACGTCGTCGCGGTCCATGCCCAGCTGCTCAAGGCCCTTGCGGATGGCCTCGTCCTCAGTCTTGCCCGTTACGTCGATATAACTCATAGACAAAACTCCTTATCAGTTGTCGTTGTAGTGCTCCTCGCTGAAGGCGCGGCCCCGTGCGTAGGGGCGCTGGCCCACGCGGCCGGCCTCGGTGGTGCTGCCGCGGTGCTCGCCGTCGGAGGATTTTTTCTTCTTCTGCTGGGGCTGGGGCTTTTTCTCGCCCTTGGCAGACGCCAGCTGCTGGTTGTAATTCTCGCGGGCCGCCTGCATCTTGGCATAGCGCTTCTCCCGCTTTTCGCGCTCCTTGTCGGTCTCCTCACGGTCCAGGATCTTGTTGAAATACTTGTTGAGGAACAGCTCCTGGATGCAGGAGAAGCCGGCGTTGCAGATCCAGTACACGCACAGGGCGGCGGGGAGGATGTAGCCCATCCACACCGTCATCAGGGGCATCATGTACATCATGGCCTTGCTGGAGCCGTTCATCTGGGTGTTCCCGTTGCTCTTCATGGAGATCATGGTCATCAGGAACTGCAGACCGGCGGAGATCAGCGGCAGGATCAGGATGCCGATGACGGGCCAGCCGCCGGAGGGGAACTGGCTGAACAGGTCCTTGCCCACGGAGGACAGGTCCATGCCCAGGAAGTTGTAGTCCAGGTCAACGAGGCCGGCGAACTTGCCGTCAAAATCGGCCCAGTGCTCATGGATGAACTTGGCCAGGTAGATCTGCTCATAGGCAGCGGCCTGACCCTCCGCCGCGGCGGTATACCCCAGAGACGCCGCCAGCGTGGTGATCTCGGTGATCACGGTCTCGGACAGGCTCATGAAGTAGCGCAGGGGGGTACGGATGATGTAGTACAGGGCAATGAGGATGGGGAACGGGATGAAGGAACACAGGCAGCCGGACATGGGGTTCACACCCTCGCGGGCGTAGAGGTCGGCCATCTCCTGCTGCTGCTTTTCCTTGTTGTTGGCATACCGCGTCTGGATATCCTTGATCTTGCCCTGCATGCGGTTCATGCGCAGCATGCTCTTCTTGCTCTTGAGCTGGAAGGGCAGCAGCACCAGCTTCACCATCAGGGTGAACAGGATCAGCGCCACGCCGTAGGAGCCCGTCCAGGTGTAGAACAGGCGGGTCAGCCACGCGAACGGTACGCAGATGTAGTATCCGAGTTGTGCAAACATGGGTGATCTCCTTCGTTGTAAAATAGAACGAGGCTTTCAGGTTTTTTCAGGGCACCGGATCATACCAGCCGCCCTTGTGGAAGGGGTGACACCGCAGAAAGCGCTTCAGCGCCAGCCAGCCGCCCTTGGCCGCCCCGTACTTCTCAATGGCTTCCAGCGCGTATTGAGAGCAGGTGGGCACAAAGCGGCAGGTAGGGGGGAAGAGGGGGGAAATGGCCCGGCGGTAAAACCGGATGAGCCGCAGCAGGAGCTTTTTCATACGTCCTCCCGCAGAAGACCCAGCTGCGCAAGGCAGCGCAGATACTGCTTTTCCAGCTTGGCGTAGGGCATGTCCACGGCCCGGGTCCGGGCCACGGCGATGACGTCGTACCCGGGGAGCATATCCTGCCTGTGCAGGCGGTACAGCTCCCGCAGGCGGCGGCGGACACGGTTGCGCACCACCGCGTGGCCCAGCTTCGTGGACACGGTGACGCCCAGCCGGCTCATGCCCTGCCGGTTTTTCATGCAGTAGACCACCACACCGCCGGAGACGGCGGAGCGGCCCTTGCGATAGATGCGGCGGAAATCGCCGTTTTCCTTTACCGTTACGCGCGGATCCATACGTTCCCTCTTTTTCCGGTATCCTTGGCGGACGCACCGCGTTTTCCGGAGAAACACCAATAGGGACGGCAGCCGAACCACCGTCCCTCAAGGCTTTATCTCACTGTGCGATGCACTTTCCGCGACCTCAATGGGTCAGGCGAGCGCGGCCCTTGGCACGACGGCGAGCCAGCACCTTGCGGCCGTTGCGGGTGGCCATTCTCTTGCGGAAGCCGTGCTCCTTGGAGCGCTGGCGCTTCTTGGGCTGATAGGTACGGAACATTGCATGACACCTCCATTTTGAAAAATATCCGGCGGCGGAACGGAGCCGCCGCTCTTACTCGACAGCAGAGGACGTGAGTTCCCTGCCGCAGTCGACACATCAGACGCCGAAAAACGGCGCAAAACACATTATACATAACGAAAACCGGCCTGTCAACATAAAATTCCCCCCTGCCGCCGGAAAAGCGCCCCGCGGTGAAAAAATAAGTCTGCTTTATATTTAGAATATGTGGACAACTTCCGCTGTTTTTGGTATAATGTAACGGGATATTCTGCGCCCTCGGCGCATGAGACAAAACACACAGGATAGAAGAAAGGAGAGCTTCCTTTGAAATCACTGTCAGACCTGTGGGACAGCATTCTCGCCCGGCTCAGCGGCGAGCTGTCCGACACCACCATCAAGACCTGGTTCGACGAGATCTCCGTGGTGACCATGGAGGATTCGGCGCTGGTGCTGCACTGCAGCAATGCCTTCAAAAAGAACACCGTGGAGGCCCGGTTCCTGCCCCAGATCAAGGCGGCGCTGAAGGACATCTTCTCCACGGACATGGAGGTCAAGATCCTCAACGACGAGCAGCTGGCCGCCTATCACGGCGTGGCGCCCGACCGGCCCGGTGACCTGTTCGACTCCGACGCCTTCACATTTGAGACGTATGTGGTCGGCCCCCAGAACAAGCTGGCCTACGCCGCCGCCAAATCCGTGGCGGAGAAGCCGGCGGAGAGCTACAACCCCCTTTTCATCTACGGCGACTCCGGTCTGGGCAAGACCCACCTGCTGTACGCCATCGCCCATCTGGTGAAGAAGCGCCGGCCCGAGGCCCGCATCGTCTACATCAAGGGCGACGACTTCACCAACGAGCTGGTCAGCTCCATCCGGGAGAACCGGAACGCGGAGTTCCGGGAGAAATACCGGGAGGCCACGGTGCTGCTGGTGGACGATATCCAGTTCATCGCCGGCAAGATCCAGACCCAGGAGGAGTTCTTCCACACCTTCAATACCCTGTACGAGTCCGGCAAGCAGATCGTGCTGACCTCCGACCGGCCGCCCCGGGAGATGACCCAGCTGGAGGACCGCCTGCGCACCCGGTTCGAGTGGGGCCTGATGGTGGATGTTGCCCCGCCGGATTTTGAGACCCGGCTGGCCATCATCCAGAACAAGGCGGCGGCGCTGGGCGTCAAGCTGCCCGACGAGGTGACGGACTACATCGCGGAAAACGTGACCTCCAACGTGCGGCAGCTGGAGGGCACCCTCAACAAAATACTGGCCTACCGCGACCTGCTGGGCGACCAGGTGGACGAGGAGGCCGTGGGCCGCGCCGTCCGGGACATGCTGCTCAAGAGCAACGAATATGTGCCGTCGCCCAAGATCATCATCAGCTATGTGGCCAAATACTACCATCTGGACGAGGACACCATCCGGGGCCAGAGCCGGGGCCGCGACATCGTGGCGGCCCGTCAGGTGGCCATCTACCTGATCCGGCGGATGAACGCCCTGCCCATGAACGACATCGGCAAGGAGTTCAGCAACCGTGACCACACCACCATCCTCCATTCCCTGCAGAAGGTGGAGCAGCAGATGCAGACCGACCCGGCCTTTGCCGAGCGGGTCAAGGAGATCACCACCAACATCAACAACAAGCGGTGAGGTTTTCCACGAACGCTGTGAAATCCACGGGGAAAACCTGTGTATAAACGGAAAAAGAGAAAAACGGTGGATAAGCAGGGGTCTGTTTCCAGAGAGCCTGTGGAAAGAAAGCCCTTGGAAATACAGGAAAAAACGGGCTTTTCCACAAACCGCGGCCCCTACGACTCCTGTTACTAAAAAATGATTAGTTTATGATTTGTTTCTGAGAAATATGCCTGCCAAATACAAGAAAGGACCGAGATCGAGATGCTGAAATTTTCCTGTGAAAAGACACTGCTCCAGCAGGCCGTCAGTACCGTGTCCCGCGCCGTGGCCGCCAAAAGCTCCATCCCCGCGCTGGAGGGCGTGCTGCTGGAGGGCGACACCCAGCTGACGCTGTCCGGCTACAATATGCAGACCGGTATCCGCACCGCTGTGTCCGCCGAGATCCATCAGGAGGGCCGCATCGTTCTGAACGCCCGTCTGTTCGGCGAGATGATCCGCCGCCTGCCTGACGACATCGTGGTTTTTTCCGCCGATGAGAAATATGTGGTGAAGCTGGTCTGCGGCGACGCCAGCTTCGAGCTGCCCGGTCTGTCCGCCGACGACTATCCTGAGCTGCCCACCGTGGACGACGAGTTCTCCGTCTCCATCCAACAGAAGACCATCAAGGCCATGATCAACCAGACCAGCTTCGCCGTGTCCACCAACGAGTCCCGGCCCATCCATACCGGCGCGCTGTTTGAGATCAGCGACACGGGTCTGACCATGGTGGCGGTGGACGGCTTCCGTCTGGCGCTGCGCCGCGAGCCGCTGGAGCGCATCGACGGCGGCGCGTTCCGCTTCGTGGCCCCCGGCGCCGCCCTCAACGAGGTGGAGAAGATCTGCGCCGACACCGACGCGCTGCTGACGGTGGTGCAGGGCAAGCGGCACCTGATGTTCGAGGTGGAGAATACCCAGCTCATCTGCCGCCGGCTGGAGGGTGAATTCCTGGATTACCGCAACGCCATCCCCAAGAACAACCCCATCTGCGTGGAGGTGGAGACCAAGGCCCTGCTGGAGAGCCTGGACCGCGTGTCCGTGGTCATCAGCGAGAAGCTGAAAAGCCCTGTCCGGTGCCTGTTTGACGCCGACCGCGTCTATCTCTCCGCCCGCACCGGCAACGGCGAGGCCAAGGACATCTGCCCCATCAAGGGCGACGGCCGGCAGCTGGAGATCGGCTTCAACAACCGCTATCTCATGGACGCTCTGCGTTATGCCCCGGCGGACAAGGTGCATCTGCAGCTGAACACCGGCATCTCCCCCTGCATCATCACGCCGATGGACGGCGGGGACGAGTTCCTTTATATGGTGCTCCCCGTAAGACTGAAGGCTCAATAAGGATACGATACGAGTATGGAAAACATAGAGATCACAACAGAATATATCAAGCTGCAGGACCTGCTGAAGCTGGCTGCGGCGGTGCAGACCGGCGGCGAGGCCAAGCTCGTCATCCAGGAGGGTGACGTGACGGTCAACGGCGAGGTGTGCACCATGCGGGGCAAAAAGCTGCGTCCCGGCGACGACGTGTGCTTCAACGGACAGCACTACGCGGTCATCTATGCGGATCGATAAGCTGACGCTGGACGGCTGGCGCAATTACCGGCGGCAGACGCTGGACTTCGATGGGAGCTGCAACGTCATCTACGGCGAGAACGCCCAGGGCAAGACCAACCTGCTGGAGGCCATGGTCTATCTGTCCTGCGGCAAAAGCCCCCGCGCCCACGGCGACCGGGAGCTGATCGGCTTCGACCGGCAGGAGGCGTCCGTCACGGCGCAGCTCCTGTCCCGGGAGCGGGTGTTCACCACGGATATACAGCTCTTTCGCGGCAAACGCCGGAAAATGACGGTCAACGGCGTGCCCGCCAAGACCAACGCGGCGCTGTCCGACGTGCTGCACACCGTATTCTTCTGCCCGGAGGACCTGTTCCTCATCCGGGCGGGAGCGGCAGAGCGGCGGCGGTTCATGGATCTGTCCCTGTGCCAGCTGCGGCCCCGGTACGCCGAGGCACTGGCGGAATACGGGCGGCTGTACGAGCACAAGACCCGTATCCTCCGGGACAGCGAGGAGCATCCCCAGCTTTTGCAGATGCTGCCAGAGTTCAATGAGCGGCTGTGCCGTGTGGGCGCGGTGCTCATCGGCTACCGGGCTCGGTTCTGCGCGTCGCTGGCGGAATACGCACGGCAGGCGCATTTTGAGTGCTCCGGCGAAAAGGAGGAGCTGACGCTCCTGTACCGGACGGTGAAGACCGTGGAGGATCCCTTCGCGCCGCAAGAGCAGATATGTGAGGCGCTGCGGCGCCATCAGGAGGCGCATCTGGCGGCGGAGCGCGCCAGCCGGTTGTGTCTGTCCGGCCCCCACAAGGACGATGTGGAGGTGCTGATCAACGGCCGCAGCGCCCGGCAGTACGGCTCCCAGGGGCAGGTACGGACGGCGGCGCTGAGCCTGAAGCTGGCGGAACGGGAGATCCACAAAAACGCCGCGGGGGAGTATCCGGTGATGCTGCTGGACGATGTGCTCAGCGAGCTGGATCCCCGGCGGCAGGAATACGTCCTGAACCGGATACAGGGCGGGCAGGTGTTCATCACCTGCTGCGAGAACGACCGGCTGGACACCATGCTGCGGGGCCGGGTATTCCATATCCGGGACGGGGAGGTGCTGTAATGGCGTACCTGCACATCGGGCAGAACGTGATGCTGGAGGACAAGCGCATCATCGGCATCTTTGATCTGGACAACACATCCACTTCCAAAATAACAAGGGCATTTCTGGACGGCGCGGAGCATGAGGGCGTGGTACAGACCGCCTGCGAGGATATCCCAAAGTCCTTCGTGGTGTGCGACCACCCCTATCACCGGCAGATCATCTATATATCCCAGCTGAATTCCCAGACGCTGCTCAGGCGCGCTCAGGGGAAAGGAGAATAACATATGGCAGATTTGGAAAAGACCGTCGTTACCAACGAGTACAACGCGGCGGAAATACAGGTACTGGAGGGGCTGGAGGCCGTGCGCAAGCGGCCCGGCATGTATATCGGCTCCACCAGTGCCAGCGGCCTGCACCACCTGGTATACGAGATCGTGGACAACTCCATCGACGAGGCGCTGGCCGGCTACTGCACCGACATCCATGTGACCATCAACGAGGGCAACACCATCACCGTCAGCGACAACGGACGCGGCATCCCCGTGGACATACAGGCCCAGACGGGCCGTCCTGCGCTGGAGGTGGTGTTCACCGTGCTCCACGCCGGCGGCAAGTTCGGCGGCGGGGGCTACAAGGTCTCCGGCGGCCTGCACGGTGTAGGCGCCAGCGTGGTCAACGCCCTCAGCGAGTGGCTGACCGTGCAGGTACACAAGGACGGGAAGATCTATGAGATGCGCTTCTCCCGGGGCAATATCACCCAGGAGATGCAGGTGGTGGGCGACACGGACCGCACCGGCACCACCGTCACGTTCAAGCCGGATCCGGAGATGTTCGACACGCTGGAGTACGATTACGAGACGCTGCACACCCGCATGCGGGAGCAGGCGTTCCTCAATGCCGGCCTGCGCATCACCATTGCCGATGCCCGCACCGGCAGGGAGCAGTCCGAGGCCATGTGCTATGAGGGCGGCATCCGGGAGTTCGTCACCTTCATCAACCGCAACAAGACCCCGCTGCACGAGGAGGTCATCTACCTCTCCGGTGCCAAGGGCGACAGCACGGCGGAGATCGCCATGCAGTACAACGACGGCTACAACGAGACGCTGGTGTCCTTCGCCAACGACATCCACACGCCGGAGGGCGGCATGCACGAGACGGGCTTCAAGGCGGCCCTGACCCGCGTGCTCAACGCCTACGGCCTGAAATACGGCATGATCAAGGAGGGTGACAAGGTCTCCGGCGAGGACGTCCGGGAGGGCATCACCGCCGTCATCTCCGTGAAGCTGACGGAGGCCCAGTTCGAGGGTCAGACCAAGGCCAAGCTGGGCAACGCCCACATCCGCACGCTGGTGGACGGCATCGTCAACGACCAGCTGGCGGTGTATCTGGAGGAGCATCCCGTGGTGGCCCGCACCATTCTGGACAAGGCCCTCACCGCCAACCGCGCCCGGGAGGCGGCCCGCAAGGCACGGGAGTCCATCCGCCGCAAGACGGTGCTGGGCGGTCCCGCCATGCCGGACAAGCTGCGGGAGTGCAACGAGAACAACCCCGAGCTGACGGAGCTGTACATCGTGGAGGGCGACTCCGCAGGCGGCTCCGCCACCCAGGGACGCGACAGCCGGTTCCAGGCCATCCTCCCCCTGTGGGGCAAGATGCTCAACGTGGAGAAGGCCCGGGTGGACAAGGTGTACGGCAACGACAAGCTGCAGCCCGTCATCGTGGCGCTGGGCGCCGGTATCGGCGAGGAGTTCGATGAGAATAAGCTGCGCTATCACAAGATCATCATCATGGCCGATGCCGATGTGGACGGCGCCCATATCCGCACGCTGCTGCTGACGTTCTTCTTCCGCTTCATGCGGCCTCTTATTGAAAACGGCTATGTCTACTCCGCCGTGCCGCCGCTGTTCAAGCTGACCCGTGGCAAGACCACCCGGCTGGCCTTCAGCGAGGAGGAGCGGGACGCCATCTCCGCCGAGCTGCGGGGCGGCAACCCCAATGTAAAGATCGACATCAGCCGGTTCAAGGGTCTGGGCGAGATGAACCCCCACGAGCTGTGGGAGACCACCATGGACCCCACCACCCGCACCCTGCGGCGCATCACGCTGGATGACGCCGTGAAGGCCGACGCCACCTTCACCGTCCTGATGGGCGAGAAGGTGGAGCCCCGCAAGGAGTTCATCGAGCAGCGGGCCAAGTACGCCGTGAATCTGGATTATTAAGGAGGGCTGGAACAGATGAGCAAAAAGCCCCAATATGACCCCGAGGAGATCCGTTTCCCCAACCAGCGCATCGTGGAATCCCCGCTGGTGCCGGAGATGGAAAACTCCTATATCGAATACGCCATGAGTGTCATCGTGGGCCGCGCCCTGCCGGATGTGCGGGACGGCCTGAAGCCCGTGCACCGGCGCATCCTGTACGCCATGTACGAGGATAACCTCACCAGCGACAAGCCCTTCAAGAAGTCCGCCACCTGTGTGGGCGACGTGCTGGGCCGGTACCACCCCCACGGCGACGCCTCCGTCTATGACGCACTGGTGCGTCTGGCGCAGGATTTCTCCATGCGCTACATGCTGGTGGACGGCCACGGCAACTTCGGCTCCGTGGATGGCGACCCTCCCGCCGCCTACCGTTACACCTGTCTCTTATACACATCTGACGCTGCCGACGATCGCATAAGTGTAGA
>URVR01000022.1 GCA_900551355.1 uncultured Eubacteriales bacterium
TCTACGTCTCGTGGGCTCGGAGATGTGTATAAGAGACAGGCTTTGGTTTTCTGCAGAAGCTGGATGGTGGTCATTTCACGGCCCTCCCTGTGAGAAATCTGGTGCCGGCGGGCTTTCCCTCGGCGATGTCGTACAGCACCTCCGGCGCGGCGCCGTTGGCGATGACCATTTCGCAGCCGGCGGCGGTGGCGATGGCAGCGGCGCGCAGCTTCGTGACCATGCCGCCGGTGCCCAGACCGGTGCTGCTGTCCTCCGCCAGGGTGAAGAGGTCGTCGTCCACACGCTCCACCGTGGGGATCAGGCGAGCGTCGGGATGGTGGCGGGGATCCTTGTCGTACAGGCCGTCGATGTCCGACAGCAGCACCAGCACATCCGCGCCGATGGCGGCGGCCACGATGGCCGACAGGGTGTCGTTCTCGCCGATGGTGTTCTCCACACCGATCTCGTCGGTTGCCACGGCGTCGTTCTCGTTGATGACCGGCAGCGCCCCCAGCTCCAGCAGCCGGGTCAGGGTGTTGCGGACGTTGCGGCTGCGCTGCTCGCTTTTGATGTCCTCGCCGGTGAGCAGCAGCTGGGCCACGGTGTGGCTGTACTCCGTGAACAGCTTGTCGTAGGTATACATCAGCTCGCACTGACCCACGGCGGCAGCTGCCTGCTTGCTGGGCATGTCCGCCGGGCGGCCCGGCAGCCCCAGTCTGCCCACGCCCATGCCGATGGCGCCGGAGGATACCAATATGATCTGGTGCCCCGCGTTTTTCAGGTCGCTGAGCACCTTGCACAGGTGCTCCATGCGGCGGATGTTCAGGCGCCCCGTGGCATGAGCCAGCGTGGAGGTGCCCACTTTTACAACGATACGCATACCGCTGCCCCCTTTCGGCCCGTCCGGGCCTGTGTTTTTGGACATTATAGGACAGGGCCGCAAAAATTGCAAGGGACGGCGGCGGAAGAAAATGTAAAAAATGTCTTGCAAATCCCCGGCGCATCTGGTATGATAGCAAGCAGTTAGAGCTATCTAACTAATTCAACTGAAGGAGGCGGCGTGTATGAGCGTTGTCATATTGGGTGGAAATGAGTGCATGGAGCGCCGCTATAAGGAGCTGTGCGGCGCGTACCGGTGTCAGGCCAAGGTGCTGACGAAGCCGGCGGGCGGACTGAAGAACAAGCTGGGCCGACCGGATCTGACGATCTTCTTCACCAACACCATGTCCCACAAGCTGGTGCAGGGCGCGCTCAGCGAGCTGAAGGGCAGCGGCACCATCATCGAGCGGTGCCACACCAGCTCTCTGTCGGCGCTGCGGGGTATTCTGGAGAAGTACGCGGCGCAGGAGGCGTAAGAAAAAAGTACGGCGGGAGGCATCCACCTCCCGCCGCACTTTTTTGCGGCCTGCGCGGTGTTGCTTTTTGCGGAAAGTATGCTATAATGGCCGCAAAATCACCCAAGGAGGTCTGGCTATGAAAGCATTGCTCATCAACGGAAGTCCCCATGAGAGGGGCTGCACCTACACGGCGCTGGAGGAGCTGGCCCGGACGCTGGAGGCCGAGGGCATCGAGACGGAGATCGTACAGGCCGGGGCACGCACCACCCACGGCTGCATCGCCTGCGGCAAGTGCCGCGTTACCGGAAAGTGCGTGTTCGACGACGTGGTGAACGAGACGGCGCCCAAGCTGCTGGAGGCCGACGCGCTGGTCATCGGCGCGCCGGTGTACTACGCCTCCCCTGCCGGCGGCGCAGTGGCGTTCATGGACCGGCTGTTTTACAGCACCGGCATCCGGAACCTGACCATGAAGGTGGGCGCGTCGGTGGTATCCTGCCGCCGGGGCGGCAACACCGCCAGCTTCGACGTGCTGAACAAGTACTTCACCATCGCCGGCATGCCCATCGCCAGCAGCCAGTACTGGAACATGGTGTACGGCAATACGCCGGAGGAGGTGCGCCAGGACAAGGAGGGCCTCCAGACCATGCGGACGCTGGGCCGGAACATGGCGTTCCTGATGAAGTCCATCCAGCTGGGAAAGGCGCAGTACGGCCTGCCGGAAAAGGAACCGCCCATCGTCACCAGCTTTCACCACGAATAAAGCAGAAAAACAGGGTTGCTTTTTTCCGCCATCGGCGTAAAATGGCGGTACGCATTCTCTGAAAACGGAGGTATATTTCCATGACATATCAGGAGATTCTCAGCAACGCCCGCACCTGCATGGGCCCGTACTGCAAGTCCTGTCCCACCTGCAACGGACTGGCCTGCAAAAACACCGTGCCCGGCCCCGGTGCCAAGGGCATCGGCACCGGCTTCATCCGCAACTATCAGAAGTGGCAGGAGCTGTGCGTCAACATGGACACCATCTGCGAGAACAAGCCGGTGGACACGTCCTACGACTTCTTCGGCAAGAAGGTGGTGCTGCCGGTGTTTGCCGCGCCGGTGGGCGCCATGCAGCTGCACTACGGCGACAAGTACGACGATCTGACCTACAACGACATTCTGGTGACGGCCTGCGCCGACGCGGGCATCGCCGCCTTCACCGGCGACGGTACCAACCCCGCCGTCATTGAGGCCGCAGCGGAGGCTCTGAAGAAGAACCACGGCTGCGGCGTCCCCACGGTGAAGCCCTGGAACATGGCGCTGGTGCAGGAGAAGATGGCGCTGGTGAAGGCCGCCGATCCCATCGCCATCGCCATGGACATCGACGCGGCGGGCCTGCCGTTCCTGAAGAACCTGACACCCCCCGCCGGCAGCAAGACGGTGGACGAGCTGCGGCAGATCGCGGAGCTGGCAGAGAAGCCCTTCATCCTCAAGGGCATCATGACGGTGAATGGTGCCAAAAAGGCGCTGGAGGCCGGTGCCAGCGGCATCGTGGTCAGCAACCACGGCGGCCGGGTGCTGGATCAGTGCCCCGCCACGGCGGAGGTGCTGCCCGCCATCGCCGACGCGGTGGGCGGTCAGATGACCATTCTGGTGGACGGCGGCATCCGCACCGGCATGGATGTGTTCAAGGCACTGGCGCTGGGCGCGGACGCCGTGCTCATCGGGCGTCCCTTCGTGAATATGGTGTACGGCGGCGGTGCCGAGGGCGTACAGGTCTATGTGGACAAGCTGCAGGCCGAGCTGGCCGACACCATGGCCATGTGCGGCGCACACTGCCTGGCCGACATCAAGCGCTCCATGCTGTTTGGCTATTGAGCCGGAGCGGCGCATCACACAGGAAACGGGAGCCGATGGCTCCCGTTCCTTTACAGAAGGAGTTTTTATGTACCGGGACATGACCAGAGGCAGCATCACCCGCAGCCTGCTGCTCTTTGCCCTGCCCATGATGGCGGGAAGCCTTCTGCAGCAATTATATAATGTGGCGGACACCCTCATCGTGGGGCGGGCGCTGGGCCGGGACGCTCTGGCGGCGGTAGGCTCGGCGTTCACGCTGATGACGTTCCTCACCTCCATCTTTCTGGGGCTGGCCATGGGCGCGGGAGCGCTGTTCGCCATCTGCATCGGGCGGGGGGACATGGCGTCCCTGCGCCGGGCCGCCGCGCTGGCGCTCTGCCTCATCGGGGCGGTGACGGCGGTGCTGACGGGGCTGGTGTACGCTCTGCTCTCCCCCGTCCTGCGGTTTCTGCAGATACCGGAAGCGCTGCTGGGCGATATGGGCGGCTATCTGCGCATCATCTTCGCGGGGCTGACGGCTACGTTTCTGTACAACTACTTCGCCTGCCTGCTGCGTTCGGCGGGCAACTCCGCCGCGCCGCTGTGGTTTCTGGGCGGCGCAGCCCTGCTGAACGTGGGGCTGGATCTGCTGTTCGTGCTGGTGTGCCGGTGGGGCGTATCCGGCGTGGCGGCGGCCACGGTCATCGCCCAGTACACCGCCGGTCTGGGGCTGGCGGTATACGCCCTGCGGCGGTGCCGGGAGCTGCTGCCCCGGCGGGAGGATTTCCGCTTCGACCGGCGCACCCTCCGGGAGCTGCTGGACCTGTCCCTCCTGACCTGTGTGCAGCAGTCGGCCATGAATTTCGGCATCCTGTTGGTGCAGCGTCTGGTGGACAGCTTCGGACCGGTTGTCATGGCGGCGTTTGCCGCCGCCGTGAAGATCGACGCCTTCGCCTATCTGCCGGTGCAGGAATTCGGCAACGCCTTTTCCACCTTTGCGGCCCAGAACTACGGTGCCGGGCAGCCGGAGCGTCTGCGGCAGGGACTGCGGCACGCCACGGCGGTGAGCGCCGCCTTCTCCTGCGCCGTGGCAGCGCTGGTGGTGCTGTTCGCCCGTCCGCTGATGGGACTTTTCGTGCAGGCGGGCGAGACGGAGGTCATCGCCGCCGGCGTCCTCTATCTTCGCATCGAGGGAGCGTTCTACGCCGGGATCGGCTGCCTGTTCCTGCTGTACGGCTTCTACCGCGCCGTGCAGCGGCCCGGCATGAGCGTGGTGCTGACGGTGATCTCCCTGGGCACCCGTGTGGCGCTGGCCTACGCGCTGGCGGGGCCGGTGGGCGAGGCGGGCATCTGGGCAGCCATCCCCATTGGATGGCTGCTGGCGGACATCGCCGGCTACGGCTACTACCTGCGGCACCGGACGGCGCTGCTGACACCAAAAACGTAAAAAAAGAGACGTATGCCGCGGCATACGTCTCTTTTTTACAGCAGTGCGGGGATGTCCCGGAGGTCCTCCACGGTGACGTCCACGCTGTCGTTGGCAGGCGCAGCGCCGGGGCGGCGGTAGTAGGCGGTCCTGAGACCATATCCCCTGCCGCCGGCCATGTCGGAGGTCAGGGAGTCCCCGATGATGGCGGCGTCCTGCGGAGCGATGGGCGTCCCGCGGCCCTCGTTGACCTCCCGGAAGGCGGCGTCGAAGAACACCGGGGACGGCTTGGATGCCCCGATGCGTTCGGAGATGAAGAAGTAGTTGAAGCAGTCCCTCATGCCCGCCAGCGCCAGCCGGTGCAGCTGCTGCTCGTAGGGACCGTTGCTGGCGGCGGCCAGCAGATACCGGCCGCGCAGCGCCTCCAGCAGCTCATGGGCGCCGGGCACGGGGATGGCGCTCTCGTGGAGGGCGGCGCGGAAGTATTTCTCAAACACCGGGCCGTCGAAATCCACGCCCAGCCCGGCGAACACGTTGTTCCAGCGGATCTTCTCCAGCTCCGGGAACGTCAGGGTGCCCTCCTCGATCTGCCGCCAGAGCTTGTTGTTCTCCCGGTGGAACACGTCGTACATCCACGACTCGTAGGGTCGCAGGCCGAAGTGGGCAAAGCCCTCCTCCATGGTCTGGCGGATGTAGGCGTCAAAGTCCAGCAGGGTGTTGTCAATGTCGATCAGGATCAGTTTCATAGGCGGCTCCTCTCGTTTGCTGCACCCAGCATACCACATCCGGCACGTTGGTGCAACCGGCAGATAAAAATTTCAAAATGCGGCACATGAGCGGGCGAAAAATCCGCCATTTTTTCCGTATGGGGATACATTATGCACAATCTGCCCCGGTTTTTCCGGAGGAAAATCTGTTGGTAAATATGCTTGCTTTGCCCCGTAGGCGGTGTTATACTCTGCTCTTGCAGCCCTGTGAAAGCTGTGTTATATATTATGTAGAAGATCCGGGTGCCGGAGGTTGGGAGGTACAGTATGAAAAAAGTCGAGATGACCAGCGGCTCTCTGTGGAAAAATATCCTGCTGTTCAGCCTGCCGCTGATGCTGACGCAGGTGCTGGAGGTGCTGTTCAACCTCAGCGATGTGGCCATCGCCGGCAAATACGCCTACAACACCTATGTCGCCCTGGGCGCCGTCGGCTCCACCACCACGCTGGTATCCCTGTTCACCGGCCTGCTTATCGGCATAGGTGCCGGCGTCAACGTGTCCGTGGCCCGCTGGCTGGGCATCGGCGACGACGAGAACGTGGAGCGCACCACCCACTCCTCCCTGCTGATCTGTCTGGGCGCGGGCATACTGGTGTGCGTGATCTGTCTGTTCTTTGCCGAGCCGATGCTGCGGCTGTTGAACACAAAGGAGGAGTTCCTCCCCGGCGCCGTGCTGTACCTGCGCATCTACGCGCTGGGTCTGCCGGGCATGGGCATCTACAACTGCGGCAACGGCATCCTCAGCGCCACCGGCGATACCAAGCGCCCGCTGATCTATCTGTCTGTGGCCGGTGTGCTGAACGTCATCCTGAATCTGGTGTTCGTCATCGGCTGCCGTATGTCCGCCGAGGGCGTGGCCATCGCCAGCGCCATCGCGCAGTGGGTGTCGGCCATTCTCATCTTTGTCCACCTGCTGCGGCGGACGGATGCCTGCCGTCTGGACGTGCGGAAGCTGCGCATCCACAAAATGGCGGCCAAACGCATCCTGATGATCGGCATCCCCTCCGGCCTGCAGAACGCCATCTTCGCCGTGGCCAACCTGTTCGTGCAGGCGGGCCTGAACTCCTTTGACGAGATCACCGTCTCCGGCGCGGCGGCTGCCGCCAACGCCGATACGCTGGTGTTCAACATGATGGCGGCGTTCTACACCGCCTGCGCCAGCTTTGTCAGCCGCAACTGGGGCGCAGGCCGCAAGGAGCGCATCCTCAAGAGCTACTTTATCAGCATGCTGTACGCCTTCCTCACCGGCGCTATATTCGGCGGACTGATGCTGCTGTTCGGACGGCAGTTCCTGGGGCTGTTCGCCGACAAGCCGGAGGTCATCGACGCCGGTATGGACCGGCTGCGGATCATGGCCTTCTCCTACGGCATCGGCGCGCTGATGGACGCCAGCATCGCCGCCTCCCGGGGCATCGGCAAGAGCATCGCCCCCACCGTCATGGTCATCATGGGCTCCTGCGTGTTCCGCGTGGTGTGGATCTACACGGTGTTCGCCTACTTCCACACCGTGCCGTCGCTGTACCTGCTGTACATTTTCTCGTGGGTCATCACCGGCATCGCGGAGTACCTCTACTTCCGTGCCAGCTACAAAAAGAGCATCGTGGCCGCACAGATGTGGTAAAAAAAGCCAAAAAAATGACCGGCTCACGCCGGTCATTTTTTTGCTCTCTGCGTCAGCCGATGGTGACGCTGGTGTTCTTGGGCAGCTGCTTCTTGGCCTCCTTGGGGATGGACAGCTGCAGGATGCCGTTTTCAAACTTTGCAGTCACATCCTCCGGCTCCACGCCCTCGCCCACATAAAACGTGCGGCTGCAGGCGCCGGCATAGCGCTCCTGACGGATGTACTTGCCCTTCTTGTCGGACTGGTCCTTATCCAGGCCCTTGGCGGCCTGAATGGTCAGGTAGCCGTTCTTCAACTCCACATTCACCTCGTCCTTGGTGAAGCCCGGCAGGTCAACATCCAGCTCATAGGTGCTCTCCGTCTCGCGGACATCGGTCTTCATCAGGTTCTTGGCGTGCTTGCCGTACAGAGGATCGCGGCCCTGGGGCACCATCATGCCAAAAGGATCGGAAAAGAAATCATCAAACAGGTTCTCACCAAAAATGCTGGGCAACATATGTCATACCTCCATTCGTACTGCGGCGCGCCGAGGTGCGCCGTCTCTACATTACCCTCATTGTATCAACATTTCCGAACCTCTCCGAGGGGCCTCTTTCGCTCCCCTCTCTCAAGGTTCGGCTTTATTATAACGCCGATTTTAGCACTGTCAATAGTCGAGTGCTAATGTTCACAAAAGAAGCACAGTCTGTTCACAAAATATGCAATAAGTTCCCATTAGGTCCGTCGTTCAGGGTAAGTTCATACATTTCCGCCATATTGGCATTTGACTTTGCGCGGCGGCGCGGCTATAATAATTTGCAAAATATGTCAACAAGGAGATGACGGGATGAAAGAGGTCAAGACCCCAAAGAAGCCTTTGTTCTACTATTATCTGGTGGCGCTGCTGGTGCTGCTGCTGTTCAACTTCCTTGCCATGCCGCTGATCGCGCAGCATCAGGTGGAGGAGGTGGACTACGGCACGTTCATGACCATGACCGAGGAGCAGGAGATCGGTCAGGTGGAGATCGAGTCCAACCAGATCCTGTTCACCAACAAGGACGGCAGCAAGGTCTATAAGACCGGCGTGCTGGACGATCCCGATCTGGTGGAGCGGCTCCACGCGTCCGGCGCGGAGTTTGCCAGCGAGATCGTGGAGCAGATGTCCCCGTTCCTGAACATTCTGCTGACGTGGGTGCTGCCGGTGGTGCTGTTCATCGGCATCGGCCAGTACATGGCCAAGAAGCTGACGGACAAGGCCGGAGGCGGCGCCGGCTCCATGATGTTCGGCATGGGCAAGTCCAACGCCAAGATCTACGTCCAGTCCACGGAGGGCATCCGCTTTGCCGATGTGGCCGGCGAGGACGAGGCCAAGGAGAATCTGCAGGAGGTGGTCAACTACCTCCACGACCCCAGCAAGTATCAGGAGATCGGCGCGTCCATGCCCAAGGGTATCCTGCTTGTCGGCCCTCCGGGCACCGGCAAGACCATGCTGGCCAAGGCCGTGGCCGGCGAGTCCAACGTGCCCTTCTTCTCCATCTCCGGCTCGGAGTTCGTGGAGATGTTCGTGGGCATGGGCGCATCCAAGGTGCGCGACCTGTTCAATCAGGCCAAGGAGAAGGCCCCCTGCATCGTGTTCATCGACGAGATCGACGCCATCGGCCAGAAGCGCAGCGGCGGTCAGTACGGCGGCAACGACGAACGGGAGCAGACCCTGAACCAGCTCCTGACGGAGATGGACGGCTTTGAGGGCAACAACGGCGTCATTATTCTGGCGGCCACCAACCGCCCCGAGTCCCTTGACCCGGCACTGACCCGCCCCGGCCGCTTCGACCGCCGGGTGCCGGTGGAGCTGCCCGACCTGCTGGGCCGCGAGGCCATTCTGAAGGTGCACGCCAAGAAGATCAAGGTGGCCGAGGATGTGGACTTCAGCAAGATCGCCCGCATGGCCTCCGGCGCCAGCGGCGCGGAGCTGGCCAATATCGTCAACGAGGCGGCGCTGCGGGCCGTCCGTGACGGACGCCGCTTCGCCACCCAGGCGGATCTGGAGGAGAGCATCGAGGTGGTCATTGCCGGCTACCAGAAGAAGAACGCCATCATGACCGACCACGAGAAGAAGATCGTGTCCTATCACGAGATCGGCCACGCTCTGGTGGCGGCCCTGCAGACCCACTCCGCCCCCGTGCAGAAGATCACCATCGTCCCCCGCACCTCCGGTGCGCTGGGCTACACCATGCAGGTGGAGGAGGGCAACCACTATCTCTTGACCAAGGAGGAGATCGAGAACAAGATCGCCACCTTTACCGGCGGCCGCGCCGCCGAGGAGGTGGTGTTCGGCTCCGTCACCACCGGCGCCTCCAACGATATCGAGCAGGCCACCAAGCTGGCCCGGGCCATGATCACCCGCTATGGCATGAGCGACGAGTTCGGCATGGTGGCGCTGGAGACCGTCACCAACCAGTATCTGGGCGGCGACGCCTCTCTGGCCTGCTCCGCCGAGACACAGACGAAGATCGACCAGCAGGTGGTGGCACTGGTGCAGAAGCAGCACGACAAAGCGGTCAGTCTCCTGACGGACAACCGGGAGAAGCTGGATCAGCTGGCTGCGTACCTCTACGAAAAGGAGACCATCACCGGCGAGGAGTTCATGCACATCCTCAACGGCTGACGGAGAAAGGAGGGCCTATGGCCCGCACCATCGAGATCACCGATTTTGCCGCGCCGGAGCTGGACGTCTACGCCCGGGCCACGGAGAACCAGCTGGTGAACCGTGCCGACCCGTCCAACGCGCTGTTCATCGCCGAAAGCCCGCTGGTCATCGGACGGGCGCTGGACGCGGGCTGTGTGCCGGTGTCCTTCCTGATGGAGCCGCAGCACATCGCCGGCAAGGGCGCGGACATCCTGCGCCGCTGTGACCCGGATATCCCCGTGTACACCGCACCGCTGGACGTGCTGACGCAGCTCACCGGCTTCCACCTGACACGGGGGATGCTGTGCGCCATGCGGCGGCCTCCCCTGCCCTCCGTGGCGGAGGTGTGCGCCGGGGCGCGGCGCATCGCCGTGCTGGAAAATGTGATGAACCCCACCAATGTGGGGGCCATCTTCCGGTGCGCGGCGGCGCTGGGCATGGACGCGGTGCTGCTGACCCGGCAGGGCAGCGACCCGCTGTACCGGCGGGCGTCCCGGGTCAGCATGGGCAACGTGTTTCTGGTGCCGTGGACATACCTGCCGGAGGAGGGCGACTGGACGGAGACGCTGCACGCGCTGGGTTTTACCACGGCGGCCATGGCCCTGCGGCAGGATTCCCTGCGGCTGGACGACCCCCGGCTCCTGAAAGCGGAAAAGCTGGCCGTGGTGCTGGGCACCGAGGGCGACGGGCTGGCGGACGGCACCATCGCCCAGTGCGACTACACGGTGATGATCCCCATGACCCACGGAGTGGACAGCCTGAATGTGGCAGCGGCCAGCGCCGTGGCCTTCTACCAGCTGGGGCTGCAGTGCCGCGAAGAAATGTAAAAAAGAGTCCCGCAGCCGGCGGCTGTGGGACTCTTTTTGTCTGTATCAGAATATGACCACCAGCAGCATCTTGAACTGCTCCTGTCCGTACACCGCGTGGGGGTGGCCCGCCGGCATGACGATGGACTCGCCCTCGTGCAGCAGATACTGTACGCCGTCGATGGTGATGCGGCCCGTGCCGTCCAGACAGGTAACGAAGGCGTCGCCGCCGGAGGCGTGGGTGCTGATCTCCTCGTCCTTGTCGAAGGCGAACAGGGTGACGCTGACGGCGTCGTTCTGGGCCAGCGTCTTGCTGACCACCTGTCCGGGCTGATAGGCCACCTGCTCCTTCAGGGTAAGGACAACGGCCTTGTCGATGTTCTTCATGGGCTCTTTCATGGGGATGCTCCTCTCCTTTGCTGACGTGTGAAAACAACTCTCCCTTTCGGGAGAGTTGTTTTATGTCGGGATTTACAGGCCCAGCGCCGCCTTGAGGGCGTCCACGCGGTCGGTCTTTTCCCATGCCACGCCCAGCTCCTCGCGGCCCATGTGGCCGTAGGCCGCCAGCTGGCGGTAGATGGGCTTGCGCAGGTCCAGATCGCGGATGATGGCGGTGGGGCGCAGGTCAAAGACCTTCTCCACAGCGGCCTCCAGCTTGTCGTCGGAGACGACGCCGGTGCCGAAGGTCTCCACCAGCACGCTGACGGGACGGGCCACGCCGATGGCGTAGGCCAGCTGGATCTGGCACTTCTTGGCCAGACCGGCGGCCACCACGTTCTTGGCCACCCAGCGGGCGGCGTAGGCGGCGGAACGGTCCACCTTGGTGGGGTCCTTGCCGGAGAAGGCGCCGCCGCCGTGGGGGGCGCTGCCGCCGTAGGTATCCACAATGATCTTGCGGCCGGTGAGGCCGGTATCGGCGGCGGGGCCGCCGTTGACGAAGCGGCCAGTGGGGTTGACGTAGATCTTCGTCTCGCCGTCCAGCAGCCGGGCGGGAACGGTGGGCTTGATGACCAGCTCGATCATGTCCTTGCGGATCTGCTCCAGAGAGACATCGGGGCTGTGCTGGGTGGACAGCACCACGGTGTCCACGCGGACGGGCTTGCCGTTGTCGTCATACTCTACGGTGATCTGGGTCTTGCCGTCGGGACGCAGATAGTCCACCAGACCCTGCTTGCGCACGTCGGTCAGGCGCTTGGCCATCTTGTGGGCGATGGAGATGGCCAGCGGCATCAGCTCCGGTGTCTCGTCGCAGGCGTAGCCGAACATCATACCCTGGTCGCCGGCGCCGTTGTCCAGCTCGCTCTCGCCCTTGGCCTTGGCCTCGTAGCTCTTGTCCACGCCCAGCGCGATGTCGCCGGACTGCTCGTCGATGTTGGTGATGACGGCGCAGGTGTTGCCATCGAAGCCGTACTGGGAGCGGTCATAGCCGATGTCCAGCACCACCTGGCGGGCGATCTTGGGGATATCCACATAGCAGCTGGTGGTGATCTCACCCATGATGTGGATGAGGCCGGTGGAGGCGCAGGTCTCGCAGGCCACGCGGCCGTTGGGATCCTGCTCGAAGATGGCGTCCAGCACCGCGTCGGAGATCTGGTCGCAGATCTTGTCGGGATGCCCCTCGGTAACGGATTCAGAAGTGAACAGATGTCTTGCCATGATGATTTTTCTCCTTTCTGTTGGGAAACGCAATAAAAAAGCGCCCTGCCGAACCGACAGAGTGCTGAAGCTTTGCTGCCTTCCCTCATCTTTCGATTCGTTCGCCGGATTTGGCACCTTGTAAAAACAGGTTGCCGTGGCTTCATTGGGCCGGTCCCTCCGCCACTCTTGATAAGGTATTCACTTGTAGTGTCTATCTTAGCACATATTTTGCGGCTGTCAATAGGCTTTCCCCAAAAATTGCAAATAATTCACTTTGCAGAAACATTTCCATTGTTTAAAAAAATGACATGACTTTTTGCGTTTGCTGCGTTACAATAGCACCACTTGAATATACAGGAGGACGTTCCCCTTGAAAAAGCTCTATGACGGGGTGCAGCGCTTCTGCGCCGCCCACCCCCGGTTCGGTATCCCCAATCTGATGCGCGTCATCGTCATCGGCACCGCAGCGGTGTATATCCTGTCCATGCTGACGGCGGCCGCCGACCCCACCGCGCTGGACTTTCTGGCCTTCAACCTCAACGGCCTGCTCCACGGCGAGATCTGGCGCATCGTGACGTTCATCTTCTACCCCAGCGCCAGCTCCCCGTTCTGGATGCTGATCAGCCTGTACTTCTACTACTGGATCGGCTCCACGCTGGAGCGGCAGTGGGGCACCGCCAAGTTCAACCTCTACTATTTCAGCGGCGTGCTGCTGACGGTGCTGGGCACGGTGCTGGCCAGCGTCATCACCGGCAACAGCTATATCACCGTGGCGGGCACCACCTATGTGAACCTGTCCATGTTCTTTGCCTTCGCCATGCTGTTCCCGGACACCACGGTGCTGTTCATGTTCTTCATCCCGGTAAAGATGAAATGGCTGGCCTATCTGGACGGCGCACTGTTCGCCTTTGACATCATCCGCTCCATCGGTGCCCATAACTGGGCGGGCGTGGTGCTGCCGGTGGTGGCGTTGCTGAACTTCGCCGTGTTCATCTGGCCGGAGGTACACTATCTGGCCGCCCGCACCACGAGGCAGTACAGCCCCAAGACCGTACAGTACAAGCAGGCGGTAAAGCAGCAGGAGAAGGAAAAGGGCTACCACCACAAGTGCGCCGTGTGCGGCCGCACCGACACGGACTACCCCGACCTGCAGTTCCGCTACTGCAGCAAGTGCGCGGGCTACCACTGCTTCTGCCAGGATCACATCTTCAACCACGTCCACTTCACCGAGGAATAAGCGATGCGCAAAGCTCCCTCCAGCCGTTTGGCCGGAGGGAGCTTTTTTCTTATTCACGCTCCGCCGCGCCGCTGACGATGTGGTAGTAGGCGTTGGACGTCAGCTTATACGCCAGCGTGTACAGCAGGGCGAAGGCAACATAGCTGACCACGGTGGTGCCGATGAGCAGCGGGGTGTTGCTCAGGTTGAACAGCAGCCGGAGCTTGTGGATGAAGGGGAAGGCAAAGCACAGGTGGACGCCGGACAGGGCCATGGGCAGGAAGAACACGGTCAGCAGCTGGGAGTTGATGCTGCGGCGGATGTCCCTTTTCGTCATGCCCACCTTCTGCATGATGTCGAAGCGGCTCTGGTCCTCATAGCCCTCGCAGATCTGCTTGTAGTAGATGATGGACACGGCGGCCAGCAGGAACACCACGCTGAGCATAATGCCCAGGAAGAACAGACCGCCGTATGTGCCGTAGAAATCGCTGCGGTTGGCGGCCTTGGACTCCACGCTGACCCCCACACCCCAGTCGCTGCTCACACGGCTGAGGTGCGCGTTCAGTGCATCCGTCAGGTTGGGCGTCACGTCGTCGGTGTTCGCCTGCTGGTTCTCCGGCAGGTCTGTGTCAAAGCCGTAGTTCCAGTACGCGCTGGGATACCAGCCGTACTTGTCGCTGAGATAGCCCTGCAATTCCGGCACAAAGCGCTCAAAGTCCTTCACCACTACCGTCAGGGACGGCGTGATGTCCGCCACCGCGGCACCGTCCAGCGGTGTGATCTCCCGCTTCATCACATGGCGGGTCATGCCGCCGTCAACGGACAGCGTGTCCGCGTTGAAGTCCATCCGCAGCGCGGCCACATACACCTGCCCATCCTCCAGCGTCAGGCTTTGGCCGGTGACGGCGTTGTACTCCTCCAGCGGCACAAAGTGCACCTGTATGACGTGGGTGCTGTCCATTGCGTACGCCCCGGCCGCATCGACGATCAGGTTGCCGCCGTCCAGCAGGCCGCTGAGGGACACCTCCCGGTACTCCGCCACGTTGCTGGCCTCGCCGCCGAAGTTGAAGACGGCGCTCTCCACACCCTGGCGCAGCTCCTCCAGCTCCGTCTTGTCCATCAGATGCTCATCCCCGTATACCGTCACGGCGATGTCGTGGGGATAGCGGGCATTCACCGCGTCCTCCTGCCCGAAGTACAGACAGGTGGTGGAGGACAGCATCACCAGCACCATGGTGGCCAGCACGCAGATGCTGGCAAGGCCCGCGCCGTTGCGCTTCATGCGGTAGGCCATGGAGGACACGGACACGAAGTGGCTGGGCCGGTAGTAATAGCGGGGGTTTTTCTGGAGGGCGCGGCACAGCGCCACAGAACCGGAAATGAACAGCAGATACGTACCGGCAATGACCATGAGCACCGCCGTAAAGAACCACAGCAGCGCCTCCAGCGGCTCACGGATGGACACGGCCAGCCAGTAGGCGCCGCCCAGCAGGGCAAGGCCCAGCACCGCCAGCAGCCATCTGGCACGGGGCGGCTTTTCGCCCACGGACTCGCTGTGCAGCAGCGCCACGGCGCTGACGCGGTGCAGCTGCCACAGGGCATGCAGGAAGATCAGACCGTGGACGGCGGCGAACAGCACCAGCGTCACCAGCAGCGACTTGATGTTCACCGTGAACGTATAGCTGATCTGGCTGCTGAGAAGGTTCATCAGCCCCAGCTCCGCCAGCTTGGACAGCGCCACGCCCAGCGCAAGGCCGACGACGGTGGTGCCCGCGTAGGTCAGCAGCGTCTCCCACAGCAGGATGCGGGCGATGTTGCCCTTGCCCATACCCAGCACGTTGTACAGGCCGAACTCCCGGCTGCGGCGGCGGATGAGGAACGAATGGGTGTAAAAGAGGAAGATCAGGGCGAAAAAGGCGATGACCACGCTGCCAAGGCTCATGATCAGGGCGGTGCTGCGTCCGCCGGACATCTGGGGCAGCAGTGTGGACACCGACAGGCCCATAAGGATGTAGAACATGGCGGTGACGCCGGTGCAGGTCAGCAGGTACGGCAGGTACAGCCGGCGGTTCTGCTTCATGCCCGTCCACGCCAGACGGGGGTAAAATCCACGGTTCATTGCGCGTCACCGCCTGCCTGCAGCATGGTCAGCGTGTCGGAGATCATCTGATAGAACCCGGCATCGCTGGTGTCGCCGCGATAGAGCTGGTGGAACACCTCGCCGTCCTTGATGAACAGCACCCGTCCGGCGCGGCTGGCGGCCTTGACGGAGTGGGTGACCATGAGGATGGTCTGGCCCCGGCGGTTCACGTCGCCGAACAGGCCCAGCAGCTCGTCGGTGGCCCGGGAATCCAGCGCGCCGGTAGGCTCGTCGGCCAGCAGCAGACGGGGCTGTGTGATGAGGGCTGTCTCTTATACACATCTCCGAGCC
>URVR01000023.1 GCA_900551355.1 uncultured Eubacteriales bacterium
GCGCGGAGGTAGCCTCGTCGCACAGCAGCACCTTGGGATGGGTGGCCAGCGCGCGGGCGATGGCGATGCGCTGCTGCTGGCCGCCGGACAGCTGGGCCGGGTAGGCGTCCGCCTTATCGGGCAGACCCACCAGCTCCAGCAGCTCCCGGGCCCGCTGCTCGGCCTCGCTCCGCTTCACGCCTGCCAGCTCCATGGGAAAGCACACGTTCCGCAGGCAGGTGCGCTGCATCAGCAGATTGAACCGCT
Organism: uncultured Eubacteriales bacterium; assembly: GCA_900551355.1. GTDB lineage: Bacteria > Bacillota > Clostridia > Oscillospirales > Oscillospiraceae > Vescimonas. Next base: position 247 of record URVR01000023.1, read on the forward strand.
GGAAGATCATGGTGATCTCCCGACGCGCCGCCCGCAGCTGGGCAGGGGTCATGGTGTCCAGCCGCTGGCCGTTGACGATGATCTCGCCGCTGGTAGGCTTCTCCAGCAGGTTGATGCACCGCACCAGCGTGCTCTTGCCGGCGCCGGACATACCGATGATGCCGTAGATGTCGCCGTCTTCGATGGTGAGGGAGACGTCCTTGAGAGCGTCTACCCCACCGGATGTACCGGCATCAAATGTCTTGCTGACATGCTTCAGTTCGATCATGGACGTCTCCCTCCTTTCTCACTTACTTGGTGGTCAGCGCATCCAGCGTGGTCTGCTTGCCGCCGTACAGGCCCATGGGCTCCACATGGACGGCGGAGATGGAGGCGATGTGGGTGCCGTTCTGGGCATTGAAGTCCTCCAGATAGGGCAGATGCTGGAAGTAGTTGGCGTCCACGGTGCCGTCGTCAACAACGGTGTTGGGCACCACATAGTCGTTGTAGGTCTGGATGTCCAGGGTGATGTCCTTGGCAGCCAGGATCTCCTTGACGACCTCCAGGATCTCGGCGTGAGGCGTGGGGGAGGCGGCGATGGTGATGGTCTGGCCCTTCAGGGCGTCGTAGTCCACGCTGGCGTCATAGCCGTCGGTGGGATTTTCCACCACGGAGATGACGGAGCCATTGTAGGTCTCGCTGATGTAGTCGGCCACCTGCTTGCTCTCCAGCGCGGCCTTCAGAGCCAGGATCTTGGGCTCGTTCTCATTGCCCTCCTTGACGGCCAGAATGTTGGCGTAGGCGGAGGCGCTGCCCTCGATGAGCAGGGAGTCGGTGACGGGGTTCAGACCGGCATTGATGGCGTAGTTGCTGTTGATGACAGCGTAGTCCAGATCGGGCAGCATATTGGGCAGCTGAGCGGCCTCAGCCTCCACGATCTCCACGTTGTAGGGATTGTCCACGATGTCGTTCTTGGTGGCGGTGATGCCGGCGCCGTCGGCCAGCTTGATGATGCCGTTCTCCTGCAGCAGCAGCAGGGCGCGGGCCTCGTTGGTGGTGTCGTTGGGGACGCCGATCTTGACGGTGGTCTTGGTGTCGCCGTTGTTGTCGGCGCTGTTGTCCTTACCGCCGCAGGCCGTCAGGCTCAGGGCCAGGATCAGGGTCAGGGCCAGAGCGGCCAGGCGGGTAAAGGTATTACGTTTCATGTTCATGTCTCCTTTTCAAATATGGTTTGAAGGAATGTATGATCTTGCTGACGGCGCGCCGCGGGACTGTGCACATGCCCCGCTGCCCGCCGGAACAAACAAAGAGGTGTGCCGGGCAAAATAAAAACAGCGGCAGGTCGATCGACCTTCCGCTGCTTGCTCACACACCGGCTTTTTCAAGCCGTCAAACAGTTTTTGGAAAGCAACCGATCATTCTGGGCGCGCAGAAACATGCACATGGACATCATACCCATGCACATCTCGCACATCATCATAGCCATGCTGCGACGCTTCATGTTGCTTTCCTCCTCACTGTATTTTGCCGAAGCTGGGCGCATCATACCGCTTTTGCCGGCAAATGTCAACCCTTTTTTCGCGTTTCTGCATTTTTTCCAAAAAACCTACATATGACGTAGGTGTTTTCGTGCCATCTGCCATGACGCAAATTCTTCTTGCACAAACCACAAGATGGTGTATAATAGAACGGTGTAAACCACAACAGGGAAGGGGAGATGACCGTGTCGTCCCGTGTTTTCGATCTCATCGCACAGGAGGAACAGCGGCAGGCGACCACCGTGGAGCTGATCGCCAGCGAGAACTTTGCCAGCACGGATGTGCTCCGGGCGGTGGGCAGCTGCCTGACCAACAAGTATTCCGAGGGCTATCCCGCCCACCGCGCCATGGGCAATCAGGGCCGCTATTACGGCGGCTGCCATGTGGTGGATGAGCTGGAGGAGTACTGCATCGCCAGGTGGAAGGAGGTCTTTGCCACAGACTACCATGTGAATGTCCAGCCCCACAGCGGCTCGTCGGCCAATCTGGCGGCGTATATGGCGCTGCTGCAGCCCGGCGACACGGTGCTGTCCATGAGTCTGGCCAACGGCGGGCACCTGACCCACGGCTCGCCGGTGAACTTCTCCGGCAAGCTGTACGACCTCCACTTCTACGACGTGGACGCCGACGGCTTCATCGACTACGACAGCATGGCGCGCCTGGCCCGGACGCTGCGGCCCAGGCTCATCATCGCCGGCGCGTCGGCGTACAGCCGTACCATCGACTTTACCCGCTTTGCCGCCGCCGCGAAGGAGGCGGGGGCGTATTTCATGGTGGACATGGCCCACATCGCGGGGCTTGTGGCGGCGGGGGAGCACCCCAGCCCCTTCGGTCTGGCGGATATCATCACCTCCACCACCCACAAGACGCTGCGCGGCCCCCGCGGCGGCCTGATCTTCTGCCGCCCGGAGCTGGCGAAGAAGGTGGACAGCGCCGTATTTCCCGGCACGCAGGGCGGCCCGCTGCAGCATGTCATCGCCGGCAAGGCGGTGGCGGCGGAGGAGGCGCTGACCCCGGCCTACCGCGCCTACGCCCACAGCGTGGTGGAGAACTGCAAGGCCATGGCGGCGGCGTTTACGGCCATGGGCTACCATGTGGTCACCGGCGGCACCGACAACCACCTGTTCCTGCTGGATCTGACGGACACCGGCCTCACCGGCCGGGAGGTGCAGGAGGCGCTGGACGCCTGCGGCATTACATTAAATAAGAACTGCGTCCCCGGCGACAGGCGTCCGCCGTCCCAGACCAGCGGCGTCCGCATCGGCACCGCCGCCATGACCACCAGAGGCTACACGGCGGAGGATTTCTGCCGCGTCGCCCGCCGCATCGACGAGGTGATCCGGGGCATGATGGCGGAGAGATCCGCCCTACAGGCATAAGAAAAGCCACCCTCCGGCAGGGTGGCTTTTCCTATGCCCTATTTTTATGGAAAGAGCCGTCCGGCAGGGCGGCTCTTCTGCGTGTGGGGCGTCCTGCCTTTACACGGATTTTACAAAGACGTGATTTTTCACTTTACACAGCCTTCCTACAATGAGAGCGTACACAGGAGATATCCAAAAAATACGAAACGAGGTAATGATTTTATGAAAAAGATCATGGCATTGGTACTGACCGCGGTGATGGCGCTGGCACTGCTGGCGGGCTGCGGCGGCAAGACGAACGACAACAAAGATAACAACGGCGGCGACACCGCAAACAACGGCGGCGCGGCGGCCATCAGCGGCACGGTGTCCACCGACGGCTCCACCTCCATGGAGAAGGTCATCGGCGCACTGAGCGAGTCCTATATGGCGGCCAACAAGGACGTCACCGTCAACTACAACCCCACCGGCTCCGGCTCCGGCATCACCGCCGTGCAGGAGGGTACCTGCGACATCGGCCTTTCCTCCCGCGCCCTGAAGGACGAGGAGAAGGCAGCCGGCCTGCAGGAGACGGTGCTGGCCTACGACGGCATCGCCATCATCGTGCACCCCGATAACCCCGTCAGCGACCTGAGCATCGAGCAGATCGCCCAGCTGTACACCGGCGAGATCACCAACTGGAAGGACGTGGGCGGCAATGACGCGCAGGTAGTGCTCATCGGCCGCGAGGCGGCCAGCGGCACCCGCGACGGCTTCGAGTCCATCACCGGCACCAAGGACAAGTGCCAGTACCGGCAGGAGCTGACCTCCACCGGTGATGTCATCACGGCAGTGAGCCAGAACCCCGACGCCATCGGCTATGCCTCCCTGGCCTCCATCAAGGACAGCGTGAAGGCGCTGAACGTGGACGGCGTGACCCCCAGCGAGGCCAGCGTCAAGGATGGCAGCTACAAGGTGCAGCGTCCCTTCGTGCTGGTGACCGTGGAGGGCAAGGCCCTCTCCCCGGCGGCACAGTCCTTCTTCGACTATGCGACCTCCGCTGACGCGGCAGACATCATCGCCAAGGCCGGCGCGGTAGCGGCCAACTGAAAGTAAGGCGCGGCAGGCGACGTCCGGAGACGGGCGCCGCCTTGCCCCGTATACGGAGGTACGCACATGAAAGCGAAACGATTTATGGAAAACGCCATACACGGCTGGTTCCTGCTGATGGGACTGGTGACGGTGGGCTGCGTGCTGCTGATCTCGGTTTACCTCATCATCTCCGGCATCCCGGCCATACGGGAGATCGGGCTGGTGAAGTTCCTGTTCGGCCCGGTGTGGGACTCCAACGCCGCCACGCCGCAGTTCGGCATCCTGCCCTTTATCCTCACCAGCATCTACGGCACGGCGGGAGCCATCCTGCTGGGTGTGCCGGTGGGCTTCATGACCGCCGTGTTCCTGGCCAAGATGGCGCCGCCGAAGCTGAAGGCGGCGGTGTCGGCGGCGGTGAGCCTGCTGGCGGGCATCCCGTCTGTGGTATACGGCCTGGTGGGCATGCTGGTGCTGGTGCCGGGCATCCGTAAGGTGTTCCGGATCCCCGATGGCTCCGGCCTGCTGGCGGCCATCATCGTGCTGGCCATCATGATCCTGCCGTCCATCATCAACGTGGCCATGACGGCGCTGGAGGCGGTGCCGCGGGAGTACGAGGACGCCTCGCTGGCGCTGGGGGCCACGGCCACGGAGACGTGGTTCCGGGTGTCCGTGCCCGCCGCCCGCAGCGGCATCGCCGCAGCGGTGGTGCTGGGCGTGGGCCGCGCCATCGGCGAGGCCATGGCGGTGATGATGGTGTCCGGCAACGTGCCCAATATGCCGTCCCTCTTCGAGAGCGTGCGGTTTTTGACCACCGCTGTGGCCAGCGAGATGGGCTACGCGGCGGCGGGCCTGCAGCGGCAGGCACTGTTTTCCATCGCGCTGGTGCTGTTTCTGTTCATCATGCTCATCAACGCGGCGCTGAATTTCTTCCTGAAGCGCAGTAAGGAGAAGTAAGACATGGACAAGACGAATTTTTCCGCCCGCCGCCGGGCGTGGGGCGTTATGATGCGGGGGCTGATGGTGCTGTGCGCGGTACTGACCTGCGCGCTGGCCGTGTTCCTCATTATCTATGTGCTGGCCAAGGGCGTGCCGCATCTGAGCTGGGAGCTGCTGCGCACGAAGCCCAGCTATCTGGAGGGCACCATCGGCATCCTGCCGGACATCATCAGTACCGTGTGCATGGTGCTGACCACGCTGCTGGTGGTGCTGCCGGTGGGCGTGTGCGCGGCGGTATACCTGACGGAGTACGCCGCCAACCGGCGGCTGGCAGCGGCCATCGAGTATACGGCGGAGACGCTGTCGGGCATCCCCTCCATCATCTACGGACTGGTGGGGCAGATGTTCTTCTGCCAGTTCCTGGGGATGAAGAAATCCCTGATCGCCGGCGCCATGACGCTGGTGATCATGAACCTGCCCACCATCATGCGCACCACACAGGAGAGCCTCAAGACCGTGCCCCAGAGCTATCGGGAGGGCGCGCTGGGTCTGGGCGCCGGAAAGTGGCGCACCATCCGGACGGTGGTGCTGCCGGGCTGCGTGGACGGCGTGCTGACCGGCTGTATCCTGGCGGTGGGCCGCATCCTGGGCGAGACGGCGGCGCTTCTGTATACGGCGGGCTTCGCCCACACGCTGTATAACGGCCTGAAAAACACGCTGGAGGGTTCCGGCGCGACACTGTCCGTGGCGCTGTATGTCTATGCCAAGGAGCAGGGCGAGTTCGACGTGGCCTTCGCCATTGCCGCCATCCTGATGGCGCTGGCGCTGCTCATTGATCTGGCGGTGAGCCTGACGGGGCGGTATTTCAAGAAACGGAGGAGCCTATGAGCGATATTATCACGGTGGAGGGGCTGGACTTGTGGTACGGCAGCACCCAGGCGCTGCACCATGTGAGCATGGACATCCCGGAAAAGAGCATCACCGCCCTGATCGGGCCGTCCGGCTGCGGCAAGTCCACGTTCCTCAAGACGCTGGACCGGATGAACGATCTGGTGCCTGGTGTGCGCATCGAGGGTACGGTGCGCTACGACGGCAAGGACATTTTCGCCGCGGATGTGGACGTCAACGAGCTGCGGCGGCAGGTGGGCATGGTGTTCCAGAAGCCCAACCCGTTCCCTATGAGCATCTATGACAACGTGGCCTACGGCCCCCGCACCCACGGTGTGCGGAACCGGGCCAAGCTGGACGAGATCGTGGAGCAGTCCCTGCGTTCGGCGGCCATCTGGGACGAGGTGAAGGACCGGCTGAAGAAAAACGCGCTGGGCCTGTCCGGCGGCCAGCAGCAGCGCCTGTGCATCGCCCGGGCGCTGGCGGTGGAGCCGCAGGTGCTGCTGATGGACGAGCCCACCTCGGCGCTGGACCCCATCTCCACATCCAAGATAGAAGAGCTTGCAATGGAGCTGAAAAAACGGTACACTATTGTTATCGTGACCCACAATATGCAGCAGGCGCTGCGTATTTCCGACCGAACCGCGTTTTTCCTGCTGGGCGAGCTGATCGAGTACGATGATACGGAGAAGATGTTCTCCACGCCGACGCAGAAAAAGACCGAGGATTACATCACGGGGAGGTTTGGATAATGAGGAGTCGTTTTGACGAGCAGCTGGCACAGCTGCACCGGGAACTGATCGAGATGGGCGCACTGTGCGAGCGGGTGATCGCGCTGGCCTCCCGCGCCCTGACCACCGGGGACAAGTCGCTGGCACAGCAGGTGCCGCCGCTGGACCGGGATATCGACCGGAAGGAGCGGGACATTGAGAACCTGTGCCTGCGGCTGCTGCTGCACCAGCAGCCGGTGGCCGGCGACCTGCGGCGTATCTCCGCAGCGCTGAAGATGATCACGGACATGGAGCGCATCGGCGATCAGGCCGACGACATCGCCGAGATCGTGCTGTATCTGGAGGACGTGCCGGCGGAGAGCCACGAGCTGCTGCGCAAGATGGCGGAGGCCGCCATCGGCATGGTCAGCGACAGCGTGGACGCCTATGTCCGGCAGGACGTGGCGCTGGCGGAGCAGGTCATCGCCGATGACGACACGGTGGACGATTATTTTGAGAAGGTAAAGCAGGCGCTGATCCGGCGCATCGCCGACGATCCGGCGGAGGGCGGCACGGCGCTGGATCTGCTGATGATCGCCAAGTATCTGGAGCGCATCGGCGACCATGCCACCAATATCGCCGAGTGGGTGGAGTTTTCCGTCACAGGCGTACACAAGGAGGAGTGACCCATGATCTGGTGCGTGGAGGACGACGCCAGCATCCGAGACATCGAGGTATACGCACTGAACTCCACCGGCTTCGAGGCGGAGGGCTTTGCCGACGGCGCGGCCTTCTGGGCGGCGCTGGGGAAGGCCCGACCGGAGCTGGTGGTGCTGGATGTGATGCTGCCGGAGATCGACGGCATCCAGCTGCTGCGGCGGATGAAGGCCGACGCGGCGCTGCGGGAGATCCCCGTCATCATGGCCACAGCCAAGGGCGCGGAGTATGACAAGATCCAGGGCCTTGATCTGGGGGCGGACGACTATCTGGCCAAGCCCTTCGGCGTCATGGAGCTGGTGTCCCGGGTCAAGGCGGTGCTGCGCCGGTGCAGGCCGCAGCCGGTTGCGGTGCTGCGCTGCGGCGGTCTGGTGGTGGACGAGCAGGAGCATACCGTCACCGCCGATGGCGTCCGGGTGGTGCTGACGTACAAGGAGTACCAGCTGCTGCGGCTGTTCCTGTCCCATCCCGGCACGGCGTTTACCCGCGACCAGCTGATGGAGCAGGTGTGGGGCATGGACTTTTACGGCGAGAGCCGGACGGTGGACATGCATATCCGCACGCTGCGCCAGAAGATCGGCCCCTACGGCGGCTGTATCGAGACGGTGCGCAGCGTAGGCTACCGATGGAGGGCACAGCCATGAGTACCATGACAAAGCGCATTTTCCGGGCTACGCTGCTGGTGGGCGTGGCGGTGCTCATCGCCAGCCTGGCGCTGGTGATGGGCGTGCTGTACAGCTATTTCGGCCGGGTGCAGGAGTCCCAGCTGCGGGACGAGCTGAGCCTGGCCGCCGTGGGCGTGGAGAAAAACGGCACGGACTATCTGGCGGAGCTTCACTCCGATCAGTACCGCATCACATGGCTGCGGGCGGACGGCGTGGTGATATACGACACCCAGGCGGACGCGGAGAGCATGGAAAACCACGCCCAGCGGCAGGAGGTGCAGCAGGCGCTGGCCACCGGCGAGGGCGAGAGCAGCCGCTACAGCGACACGCTGCTGCAAAAGACGGTGTACTACGCCAAGCGCCTGCCGGACGGCACGGTGCTGCGCCTGTCCGCCGTCCGGGTGACGGCGGGGGTGCTGGTGCTGAACATGCTCCAGCCCATTCTGCTGGTGCTGGCGGCGGCGCTGATCCTGTCGGGCGTGCTGGCCGGACGGCTGGCGCGGCGCATCACGGAGCCGCTGAACCGGCTGGATCTGGAGCATCCGCTGGAGAATGACACCTACGAGGAGCTGGCGCCGCTGCTGCGGCGCATGGAGCACCAGCGCCGTCAGATCGATCAGCAGATCGGCGAGCTGCGGCAGCGGTCGGAGGAGTTTGACCAGATCACCGGCAGCATGAACGAGGGACTGGTGCTGCTGGACGAGGCGGACACTATTCTGAGCATCAACCCGGCGGCGCGTCGGCTGCTGGATGCGGACGGCGACTGCGTGGGCCAGGATTTCCTGACAGTGGACCGGGACGTGACCATGAGCGACGCGCTGCGTCAGGCGGCGGAGCAGGGACACAGCGAGTTCCGCGGCCAGCGGAACGGACGGGAGTACCAGTTCGACGTGACCCGCATCCAGACGGATGGCCGCACGGCGGGCACGGTACTGCTGGTGTTCGACGTGACGGAGCGGGCATTTGCCGAGCGGAACCGGCGGGAGTTCACCGCCAACGTGTCCCACGAGCTGAAAACGCCCCTGCAGGGCATCATCGGCAGCGCGGAGCTGCTGGAAAACGGCATGGTGAAGCAGGAGGACGTGCCCCGTTTCGTGGGGCATATCCGGGCGGAGGCCCAGCGGCTGGTGACGCTGATCGGCGACATCATCCGGCTGTCCCAGCTGGACGAGGGCGAACCGATGCCCACGGAGTCCGTGGAGCTGCTGGCGGTGGCCCGGGAGGCGGCGGAGAACCTGCGCAGCGCGGCGGAGGCCAGGCATGTGACGGTGGAGGTCACCGGTCAGCCGGCGTCCGTCTCCGGTGTGCGGCGTCTGCTGTACGAGATCATGTTCAACCTGTGCGACAACGCCATCAAGTACAACACTGACGGCGGCCGCGTGGAGGTGGAGGTGACCCGCGATGGCGGCACCGCCGCCGTAACGGTGCGTGACACCGGCATCGGCATCCCACCGGAGCACCAGAGCCGCGTGTTCGAGCGGTTCTACCGGGTGGACAAGAGCCACTCCAAGGCCTCCGGCGGCACGGGACTGGGCCTGTCCATCGTGAAGCACGCCGTGCAGTATCACCACGGCACCATCCAGCTCAAAAGCGAGGTGGGGAAGGGCACGGAGATCCGCGTCACGTTCCCTGCGGAATAAGAAAAGCGGCGCGCCCGGCGGGCGCGCCGCATTTGCCGTCCTGCCGCCAAATGACGCGGGGGTGTTGACAAGCGGGAGCGGCGGGCGTATAATGGGCGAGATGTATAATGAAGATTATGCAACATCGAGTTTAGAACGAGCGGCGCGAATGGCGCGCCGCAGCGCGAGACAGACAGGAGAGTACATTATGCTGAAAATCGAGCATCTGACCAAGACCTACGGGGAGAAGAAAGCGGTGGACGACCTGAGCCTGCACATTCAGGCGGGGGAGCTGTACGGCTTTATCGGACACAACGGCGCGGGCAAGACCACCACGCTGAAGGCGGTGGCGGGCATCCTGCAATTCGACGCGGGAGAGATCTGTATCGACGGCAAGTCCATTCGGACGGAGCCGCTGGCCTGCAAGCGGGAGATCGCGTATATCCCCGACAACCCCGACCTGTACGATTTTATGAGCGGCATCAAGTACCTGAACTTCATCGCGGATATCTTCGGCGTCAGCGCCGATGACCGCCAGAAACGCATCCGGGACTATGCGGCGCGGTTCGAGCTGACGGAGGATCTGGCACAGCCCATCGCCGCCTATTCCCACGGCATGAAGCAGAAGCTGGCCATCATCGCCGCGTGGCTGCACCAGCCGAAGCTGGTCATCATGGATGAGCCCTTTGTGGGGCTGGACCCCAAGGCGTCCCATCTGCTGAAGGGCATGATGCGGGAGCTGTGCGACCGGGGCGGCGCCATCTTCTTCTCCACCCATGTGCTGGAGGTGGCGGAGAAGCTGTGCGACAAGGTGGCCATCATCAAGGGCGGCCGGCTCATCCGCTCCGGCACCATGGAGGAGGTCAAGGGCGACGACTCGCTGGAGCAGGTCTTTCTGGAGCTGGAGGATGAGACGTGATGCTGAAGATCCTGGTAAAAAAGCAGCTGACGGAGATCTTCCGCAGCTACTTCTACAATCCTAAGAACAACAAGTCCCGCTCCAAGGCGGCGGTGGCGGGCTATATCGCCCTGTTTGTGGTGCTGATGGTGGGCGTGCTGGGCGGTATGTTCACCATGCTGGCGCTGGGGCTGTGCGGGCCGCTGGCCGCCGTGGGCATGGACTGGCTGTATTTCGCGCTGATGGGACTGCTGGCCGTGCTGCTGGGCGCGTTCGGCAGCGTGTTCAACACCTATTCCAGCCTGTATCTGGCAAAGGACAATGACCTGCTGCTGAGTATGCCCATCCCGGTGGACACACTGATGGCGTCCCGGCTGCTGAGCGTATACCTGATGGGCTTCATGTACAGCGCGGTGGTGATCGTGCCGACGGTCATCGTCTACTGGGTAGTGGTGCCTGTAACGGCGGGTGCGGTTCTCGGCGGCGTGCTGCTGGTGCTGCTCATCTCCGTTTTCGTGCTGACGCTGGCGTGCGCGCTGGGCTGGGTGGTGGCGAAGATCAGCCTGAAGCTGAAGCACAAGAGCTTCGTCACCGTCCTCGTCTCGCTGGTATTTTTCGGCGGCTACTATTTCTTCTATTTCAAGGCGCAGACGCTCGTGGAGGACCTGCTGGCCAACGCCGCCGTGTACGGTGAAAGGATCCGGGGCGCGGCCTACCCGCTGTACCTGTTCGGCAGGGTCGGCGCCGGAGACGGCGCGGCGATGCTGGTGGTTTCTGCGGTGGTGCTGGCACTGTTCGCGGCGCTGTGGGCACTGCTGCGGCGCAGCTTTTTGAAGATCGCCACCGCCACGGGCCGCACAGAGCGCCGGCGGTATCGGGAGCAGGCCGCCGTGCGGCGCTCCACCGGTGCGGCGCTGCTGCACAAGGAGCTGGGGCGGTTCACCGCCAGTCCCAACTATATGCTCAACTGCGGCATGGGTATCCTGATGCTGCCGGTGGCGGGCGGGATGCTGCTGTGGAAAAGCGGCGAGCTGACGGCGGTGCTGCGCGCCGTGCCGCAGATCTACAACGCATTGCCGGTGCTGCTGGCGGCGGTGGTGTGCATGATGGCCGCTATGAACGACATGGCGGCGCCCTCCGTCTCCTTGGAGGGCAGATGCCTATGGCAGATGCAGTCGCTGCCGGTGACGCCGTGGCAGGTGCTGCGGGCCAAGCTGACCATGCAGCTGCTGCTGACCGCGGCGCCGATGGCGGTGTGCCTTGTCTGCGCGGCGCTTGCCGTGCCGATGACGGCGGCGGAGCTGGCGATGCTGACGGCGGTATCCCTGCTGTTTACGGCGTTCTCCGCGCTGCTGGGGCTGTTCCTCGGTCTGCGGATGCCCAACCTGACATGGACGCGGGAGATCATCCCCATCAAGCAGAGCGCCTCCGTGGCCATCGCCCTGTTCGGCGGCTGGGGGTATGCGGCGGTGCTGGGCGGCGGCTACCTGCTGGCGGGCTGGCACCTGGGGGCGGCGCTGTATATGGGCTGCTTTGCCGCAGCCACGCTGGCGGCATGCATCGTGCTGTATCTGTGGCTGAAAAAGAGGGGCAGCGCAGTGCTTGCATCACTGTAGGAGCATATAAAGAAGGAGCCATCGCGCCAGCGGCGCGATGGCTCCTTCTTGTACGGCTTACAGGTGGTTGCGGGCGTGGCGGCAGATGGCCTCAAAGCTGGTCTGGCTGATGTCGTGCTCCATTTTGCACGCATCGCTCTCCGCCGTTTCCTCGTCGACGCCCAGCGCCATGAGGAACTGGGTCAGGGTGTGGTGCCGGTCCAGCATGCTGGCGGCAATGGACATGCCCCGCTCCGTCAGGGTGATGAGACCGTCCTTGTCCATGGTGATGTAGCCGTTCTCCCGCAGCCGTTTGGTGGCGTAGGTGACGCTGGGCTTCGTGACCCCCAGCTTGTCGGCGATATCGATGGAGCGGATGTAGCCGTGCTCCTGCTGCATCATCAGCATGGCCTCCAGATAGTCCTCAGAGGCGCGTAATATCTGCATAAGTTCACCAACTTTTCATTTCAGAATACAGATAGGCTAACACAGTTTAACTAAATTTGCAAGCGTGTAATTTTTTTTTCTTTACACCTCTTGACAAAACGGGTTAGAGCGGCTAAACTATCTGCGTCAGTTAGATAGTGCTAACTACCTGCGGAGGGCGGCAGTGACAGCCATTCTTTTTCAGACACAGGTTAGTGCAGACTAACCACGGAAAACGGAGGGATCGTTATGATGCCGTTGGCACTGGCCGACGTAGGCACGGAGAACCTGATCCGCAAGGTGGGCGGTTCTCCCGAGGTGAAGAAGCATCTGGAGGATCTGGGCTTTGTGGCCGGCGGCACCGCCACGGTGGTGGCCGCCATGGGCGGCAACATCATCGTCAAGGTGAAGGAAGCCCGCGTGGCCATCAGCGAGGAAATGGCCCGGAAGATCATGGTGTGAGCAGATCAAAAAAGAAATTACATAGAAGGAGAGAGCAACGATGAAAACATTGCGCGAAGTAAAGATCGGAGAGACCGCCAAGGTCGTGAAGCTCCATGGCGAAGGCCCGGTGAAGCGCCGGATCATGGACATGGGCATCACCAAGGGCGTGGAAGTCTACGTCCGCAAGGTGGCCCCTCTGGGCGACCCCATGGAGGTCACCGTCCGCGGCTACGAGCTGAGCCTGCGGAAGGCCGACACCGAAATGATCGAGGTCGAGTGATTTTTGTAAATGTGAGTCGATAAGACTGACCGAAAGGAGAGACATATGGAAAAACAAATCAAGATCGCGTTGGCGGGCAACCCCAACTGCGGTAAGACTACCCTGTTCAATGCGCTGACCGGCTCCAACCAGTTCGTTGGTAACTGGCCCGGCGTCACGGTGGAGAAGAAGGAAGGCCGCCTGAAGAAGCACGAGGACGTGGTCATCATGGACCTGCCCGGCATCTACTCCCTGTCCCCCTACACGCTGGAGGAGGTGGTGGCCCGTAACTACCTGATCAACGAGCGCCCCGATGCCATCCTGAACATCATCGACGGCACCAACCTGGAGCGTAACCTCTACCTGACCACCCAGCTCACCGAGCTGGGCATCCCCGTTGTCGTCGCCATCAACATGATGGACGTGGTCCGCAAGAACGGCGACCAGATCAACGTGGCGGAGCTGAGCCGCGAGCTGGGCTGCAAGGTGGTGGAGATCTCCGCCCTGAAGGGTGACGGCATCATGGATGCCGCCGAGGCCGCTGTGGCGGCTGCCGCCAGCACCAAGACCGTTCCCATGCACACCTTCTCCGGCCCCGTGGAGCATGCCATTGCCCACATCGAGGAGGCCGCCGTACATAACATGCCCGAGGAGCAGCAGCGCTGGTACGCCATCAAGATCTTTGAGCGCGACGACAAGGTGCTGGAGCAGCTGAAGATCGACGCCACCGTCATGAGCCACATCGAGGAGGACATCAAGGCCGCCGAGAAGGAACTGGATGACGACGCCGAGAGCATCATCACCAACGAGCGCTATGTCTACATCGCCCAGCTCATCAAGGGCTGCTACAAGCAGAAGAAGGCCAAGGGCGAGCTGTCCGCCTCCGATAAGATCGACCGCATCGTCACCAACCGCTGGCTGGGCCTGCCCATCTTCGCCCTGGTGATGTTCCTGGTGTACTGGATCGCCATGGTGGCCGTGGGCGCCCCCGCTACCGACTGGGCCAACGACGGCGTGTTCGGCGACGGCTGGCACCTGCTGGGCATCGGCTCCAGTGAGTACAACGAGGTGGCTGACACCTATGGCGAGGCATCCCTGATCGTGGACGGCTACGACGCCTATATCGAGGAGAACGGCGCGCTGGCTGCCGACGGCACCTTCACCTACGACGTGGAGGACGAGGAGACGCTGGCAGTTACCACGGAGACAGCCACGCTGGCGGACTACGAGGCGGCCAAGGCCACGCTGGACGAGATCGGCGACGAGCCGGATCCCGCCGACTACGGCGTGTGGGTCCCCGGTATCCCCGTCCTGATCGGCAACGCGCTGGAGTCTGCCGGTGCGGCTGACTGGCTGAGCGGTCTGATCCTTGACGGTATCGTGGCCGGTGTCGGCGCCGTGCTGGGCTTCGTGCCCCAGATGCTGGTGCTGTTCCTGATGCTGGCGTTCCTGGAGGCCTGCGGCTACATGGCCCGTATCGCCTTCGTGCTGGACCGTATCTTCCTGTCTCTTATACACATCTCCGAGCCCACGAGAC
>URVR01000024.1 GCA_900551355.1 uncultured Eubacteriales bacterium
ATCTACACTTATGCGATCGTCGGCAGCGTCAGATGTGTATAAGAGACAGATGCGGGATAACTGGCTGGTGCGCCTCACGGCCATGACCGCCCTGACGGCGGCCATCTTCGTGGGCATCTCCCTGGCCCCCGCCGCCCCCACGCTGGACGCCATCTGCATCCTGGTCACCGGCTCCGGCCCCCAGGTGGTGTCCCAGGACACGGCGGAGCTGGACCGCGACTATCTGTCCCTGCGCCGCAGTCTGGGCGGCAGCCACACCATGCAGTATATCCTCCAGCCCGGCCGCACCGTCACGGTGCATCACAACGACCGCACCGTCACCGCTGTCTCTCAGGGCGAGCGTCTGCCGGTCTTTCTGGACCGCTGCGGCATCCGGCTGGGCAGCGACGAGATGGTGGAGCTGGATCTCACCGGCGATGAGCTGTCCCTCCGCATCAGCAGCACCCTGACCTACCAGCACTTCGTGACGGTGGAGACGGACTATGCCGTGGAGCGCACCCCCGATCCCCTGATGGACAAGGGCACGGAGACCGTCATCCGCAAGGGCGTCTCCGGCCACATCGTCGAGACGTATGAGGACACGGTGGTGCGGGGTGAGGTGGTGTCCACCCGCTATGTGGGCGCCAGCCACGACACCTCCCATGCCGAGCTGATCCGCTACGGCACCCGGGTCTACGAGGTGGCACAGGACGACACCATCGACCGCGTGGTGCCCAACGCAGACGGCGAGGGCGGCATCCTCTACTTCAAGTCCGGCGACACCATGACGTACTCCAAGGTCATGGCCTGCAGTTCCACCGCCTATTACAGCGGCGGAGACGGCGGCGCCGCCTGGACCACTGCCGTGGGCGCCAGCGTGGGCATCGGCACCATCGCCGTGGACCCCACCGTTATCCCCTACTACACCAAAATGTTCATCCAGACCACCAACGGCAGCCGTGTCTACGGCATGGGCACCGCGCTGGACTGCGGCGGCGCCATCAAGGGCAACATCGTAGACCTGTGGTTCCCCTCCTATGCGGACTGCCGCGGCTGGGGCCGCCGCGCCGTCACCGTGTATATCCTGGACAAAAAGGCATCCTGACGGAGATGCACCGCCCCCATTTACCTGCAGAAAGCCCTGTATGTGCCGCAAGCACATACAGGGCTTTTTTTCACACTTTGATGACCGCATCCTCCCGCAGCGGGCACTGCGTCAGCAGGCGCTCCGCCGCCGGCAGATACTCCGCCAGCGTTTTCGCCTTGCGGATGGCCTTCAGCTCCCGCTCCGCGCCGTCGAAGCTGCCGCTCAGCCAGTTCCACAGCTCCCGCATCCGGTGCAGCACCGGCGTGTCGCCGGACAGCCGCTGCCGGTAGTCCGCCAGCAGCCGGTGATGGAACGCCGTCAGCTCCTGACGGGAGGCGGCCTCGCCGCCCCGCAGCCGCCGCCCCAGCGCCGGATCGGCGATAAGGCCCCGGCCCATCATCACCGCCTTCACCTGCGGGTACGCACGGCAGAACGCGGCCACGTCCGCCGCCGTGAACAGGTCGCCGTTGTACACCGGCGCTTCCCGCCGCCGTGCCAGCGCCGCGTCAAAGGCGTCCCGGTGCACCGTCCCCCTGTAGAATTCCTTCTGCACCCGGGGATGGACGATCAGCTCCGAGATCGGGTACCTCTCATAGATGTCCAGCAGCCGCTGCCACTCCGCCGGATCGTTCTTTCCGATGCGGGTCTTGACAGACACCTGCATGTCCGGCAGCGCCGAGAATATCTCGCCCAGGCACCGCTCCAGCTCCTCCGGATAGGTCAGCAGCCCCGCTCCCTTGTGCTTGGCGGTGACGGTCCCGGAGGGGCACCCCAGGTTGAAGTTCACCTCCCGGTAGCCCATGGCGTACAGCTCCCGTGCCGCCCACACGAAATACGCTCCCCGGTTGGTCAGCAGCTGCGGCACCGTGTCCCGCTCCCCCTGCGTCACCTCGTCCAGCTCCTTCTGCTGGAACGTCAGGTTCCCGTTGGGGGACAGAAACGGCGTGAAATACTTGTCCATGCCGCCGAAGATGTCCCGCTGCGCCCTACGCCAGATGTAGGTGGTCAGTCCCTCCATGGGCGCGGCGTAAAGCTTTATGTCAACCACTATATCCCTCCTCCAGCAACCGCTCCAGCGTCATATCCCGCACCGGCACGCAGTCGCATCCCGCCAGTGCCGGCAGCGCCTCCCTCACCTGCTCCGGCGCGGCCAGCAGCGCCAGCTTCTGCGCCCGGGTCAGGGTCTTGAAGGCGTACTCCAGCCGGGCCGCCGCCGTTCTGCCGCCGCAGCGCCACAGTCCCGCCAGCGCCTGCGGCGGATGGGCGCGGGTGTACTTGGCGCCCCTTCCCGCGGTGTGCAGCGCCATGCGGCGGCGCAGGTCGTTGGTCATCCCGGTATACAGACTGCCGTCCCGGCACACCAGCACATAGACGAAATACAACGGCGCCGCCCCCTTTCTTCCCCCATCATACCCGATATTTCTTGCATTGGCAACCTCCGTATGATAAAATATGGTGTTGCCATCGGTTAACAAGGGCAAGCACGCCTGTCAACCGATGTTAGAAAGCGAGGGATACTATGACCCTTTTTGACTACTATGCACAATACATGACCGAGCTCTGGGAGGGCAATCGCCCCGCCCCGGAGGGCATCACCCTGCCGGACAGCGGCGACGAGAGCGCCCGCATCCAATCACTGGGACAGCAGCTGCAAGCCATGGGCATGGCCGATTTCGTCCGGGCCTGCGCCGCCCAGGACGGCACCATCCTGCCGGAGGAGCTGTTCAGTGAGCATGTCGACCCCAACGGTCTTGAGTTCTTTCTGCGCGATTCGGATGCGCCGGAACCCGCGCCGGAGCGGCCCGCAACTCCCGATCCCGATGCCAACAAGCACGCCTTCGAGGTGTTTCTGGACTGCATCGCCATGGACGACGGTCTGGTGCGGTACCTCATCGACGTGCTGAAGCGCATGGACCGCAAGGAGTTCTTCAAGCTCAGCCAGATCACCACCAAGCTGGATCTGGACCCGGAGGAGTTCCTCTACTGGCTGGGCCGCCGGGAGCTGTACGCCGGTGAGGAGGAGCAGGCCTGCGCCGCCATGATGGATCACGCCCTGCTGCGTCTGGCGGAGGAGGGACGGCTGGACGTGGTGGCCGCCCTGCTCAGCGGCGACCAGAAGACCTTCGAAGCCCTGCGCTGCGAGGCGCCGGAGCTTGTCCACGCCCCGGTGGCCACCTATGACTGGTACGCCCGGAACTATCTGGACCGGGACTACCCCATCCGTCTCATCATGCGCCTGAACGGCGTCAAATTCCCCCAATGAGGTACACCGTATGAACGAACAGTACAAAGCTCTCGGCGTCAGCGACGCCGTGCTCACCTTCGGCGAGAAGGTCCTCGCCGGTCTGACGGAGCGCTTCTCCCAGATCGACGCCATCGCCGAGGCCAACCAGCTGAAGGTCATCGCCGCCATGCAGAAGAACCGGCTGGCCGCCAACCACTTCAACCTCTCCTCCGGCTACGGCTACGACGACGAGGGCCGCGACAATCTGGAGCGGGTCTATGCCGACTGCTTCGGCACCGAGGCGGCGCTGGTGCGCCCCCAGATCACCTGCGGCACCCACGCGCTGGCGCTGGCGCTGGGCGCCAATCTGCTGCCCGGCGACGAGCTGCTCAGCCCTGTGGGCGGCCCCTACGACACGCTGGAGGAGGTCATCGGCATCCGCCCCTCCGCCGGCTCCCTCAAGGAGTACGGCGTCTCCTACCGGCAGGTGGACCTGCTGCCCGGCGGTGTCTTTGACTACGACGGCATCCGCGCCGCCATCGGCCCCAGAACAAAGCTCATCACCATCCAGCGCTCCAAGGGCTACGCCACCCGTCCCAGCTTCTCTGTGGAGCAGATCGGCCAGCTCATCGCCTTCTGCAAGCAGTGCAAGCCGGATGTGATCTGCATGGTGGACAACTGCTACGGCGAGTTCACCGAGCTGCGGGAGCCGTCCAACGTAGGCGCAGACATGATCGTGGGCAGCCTCATCAAGAACCCCGGCGGCGGTCTGGCCCCCACCGGCGGCTATGTCTGCGGCCGGGCCGACCTCATCGACCGCTGTGCCCGCCGCCTGTCCGCCCCCGGCCTGGGCCGGGAGGTCGGCGCCAATCTGGGCCTGCTGACCCAGCTGTATCAGGGCTTTTTCCTCTCCCCCACCGTGACGGCCTCCGCCGTGAAGGGCGCGGTGTTCGCCGCCGCCTGCTATGAAGCGCTGGGCTTCCGGGTGGTGCCCGCCGCCGCTGAGACCCGCCACGACATCATCCAGGCCGTGGAGCTGGGCAGCCGGGAGGGCATGGTGGCCTTCTGCAAGGGCATTCAGGCCGCCGCCCCGGTGGACAGCTACGTCACCCCGGAGCCGTGGGCCATGCCCGGCTACGACAGTGAGGTCATCATGGCCGCCGGCGCCTTCGTGCAGGGCAGCTCCATCGAGCTTTCCGCCGACGGCCCCATCCGCCCGCCCTACGCCGTGTACTTCCAGGGCGGCCTGACGTGGTATCACGCCAAGCTGGGCATCCTGATGAGCCTGCAGAAGATGCTGGAGGCCGGTCTCATCTCACTCTAATTATGTAAACTTGCAGAGGTATCTATGCTCCTCCCTAATCACCCTTTTCGAAGGCGTCCGCCACCCGCTGTATTCTCCAACGTATAAATCTTATGTAAACTAAAAAGGAGAATATTATGTGGTTTTGGTTTTCCCTCATCGCTCTGATCTGCTGGAGCGGCTCTGACCTGTTCAGCAAGATCGGCTGTCAGGATGCGGACGATAAGTACAGCCATCTCAAGATGGTCATGGCCGTGGGCCTTGTGATGGGCCTCCACGCGGCCTACGAAATTTTCATCAACGGCACGGAGATCAGCGGCAGCATCCTGCTGACCTACCTGCCGGTGTCCCTTCTGTACATCAGCTCCATGACCATCGGCTACATCGGCCTCAGGTACATCGAGCTGTCCATCTCCTCCCCCATCTGCAACTCCTCCGGCGCGCTGGTGGCGGTGCTGGCGCTGGCCACCGGCGGTCTGGGCGATCTGGTGCCCGCCCAGCTCATCGCCACGGGTCTTGTCTGCCTGGGCGTCATCGGCCTCGGCGTTGTGGAGGCCCGGGAGGACGACGACCTCCGTGCCGCCCGGCAGGAGGCCAGCAACCACCGCTACGCCAAGTCCGTGCTGGCCCTGGCGCTGCCGGTGATCTACTGCCTGCTGGACGCGCTGGGCACCTTTGCCGACAGCCGCGTGCTGGAGACGCTGGACGAGGACAGCGCCAACTGCGCCTATGAGCTGACGTTCCTGCTGGCGGGCATCGTGTGCTTCGTCTATGTGGTGCTCATCAAAAAGAGCAAGCTCATCCCCAAGCGGGAGGGGCCCAAGTACATCGGCGCCGTCTGCGAGACGGCGGGCCAGTTCGCCTACATCTACGCCCTGGCGGACACCGCCCATGTGGCACTGGCCGCCCCCATCATCTCCGCCTACTGCGTGGCCTCCGTGCTGTGGAGCCGCCTGTTCCTCAAGGAGAAGCTGAGCTGGAAGCACTACGCCATGATCGCGCTGGTGGTGGCCGGCATCGTTATCCTGGGCCTGTACGACGCATAAAAAGCATAAAAATATTCCCCGACAGGTGTCGGGGAATATTTTTATGCTTCTTTTACCGGCCGGTCATGACGGTCATGACCTCCAGCTCCTCCGGGTTCAGGGTCTTCTTCATGGCAAGGCCCTCGTCGATGTCCACATTGACGATCTGCTCGCCGCTGGCGCAGACGATGCGGTTGGTCTGGCCCTCTGCCAGCAGCTGCACCGCCTCGTAGCCCATGCGGGTTGCCATGACCCGGTCCTTGGCGCTGGCGTTGCCGCCCCGCTGGATGTGGCCCAGAATGGTGACGCGGGGGTCAAGCCCCAGCTTCTCCCGGATCTCCTCGCCCACGGCAATGCCGCTGGCCGCGCCCTCGGCCACCACGATCATAAAGTTGGTCTTGCCGCTGAGCCGCGCCCGGCGGATCTTCTCGGCCACATGCAGGTCAAAGTCGTAGGCCCGCTCCGGCACCAGCACCGCCGTAGCGCCCACGGCCACGCCCACATACAGCGCCAGATATCCGGCCCGGTGGCCCATGACCTCCACCACGGAGCAGCGCTCGTGGGACTGCATGGTGTCCCGCAGCCGGTCGATGCACTCCACCGCCGTGTTGGCGGCGGTATCAAAGCCGATGGTGTAGTCGGTGCACACGATGTCGTTGTCGATGGTGCCGGGAATGCCCACCACGGAGATGCCGAACTTGGACAGGTCCTGCGCGCCCCGGAACGTGCCGTCGCCGCCGATGGCCACCAGGCCGTCCAGCCCCAGCAGCTTGCAGGTGTTGGCCGCCTTCTGCTGGCCCTCCCTGGTGCGGAACTCGTCGCACCGGGCGCTGTACAGGATGGTGCCGCCACGGTTGATGATGCGGCTGACGCTGGAGTTGTCCATCTCCATAAAGTCCCCGGCGATCAGACCGGCATAGCCCCGGCGGATGCCCACGCACTCGATGCCCCGGGTCAGGGAGCTGCGCACCACCGCGCGGATGCAGGCGTTCATGCCCGGCGCGTCGCCGCCGCTGGTCAGTACGCCGATACGCTTGACTGCATTGTTCATACGTTCTCTACCTCTTTCCTGTCTGGCGGCGCGGCCCGCAGGTCTGCGCCCCATCGTTTCCTCGCCCATATTGTACCATACGTTCGGCCTGTTTGCAACAAGCATTTGTGAAAACTTCTTGGACAAACCCTCATTTTTGTGGTATGCTGTTGCCGGAAGCGGCCTGCCGGCCTGCCCGTCCTCCCCGCTCCCACTTATCTTTCCGGAAAGGATGAGTCTCCATGCACCCTCAGTTCGCCGAATTTACGCCCCGCTGGTTCAAGCGGGCCTTTGTCTACACCGGCTCCATCGGTGAGTTCCGCTACCGCTTCAAAACCGACAAGGACGCCGGCCTGCTCCACGCCGCCGTCTACTCCCAGCTGTGCTACGAGCTGGCCCGGGACATCGAGGAGCAGGACTTTCCCTGGGACGATGACGGCGTGAAGCAGCTGCAAAGCTGGCTCCAGAGTCGCTACGAGGCCTATTGCGCCGCCCACAGCGCCTGACCCATACGGCAAAACCGGACGCAGACCGCAGTCTGCGTCCGGTTTCTGTATTTTACTGCGCCAGTGTGCCGTCGATGTTGACCACCTGCACCGTCAGGGGGATATCCCTCCCGCAGGCGGCCAGCGCCGTTTTCACGGCGTGCTCCAGCCCGCCGCAGCAGGGTACCTCCATCCGCAGCAGCGTCACGGAGCGTATATCATTCTCCCGGAAAATGGCGGTGAGCTTCTCGCTGTAATCCACCATGTCCAGCTTGGGACAGCCGATGAGCAGCGTCCGGCCCGTCAGGAACCGGCGGTGGAAGTCGCCGTAGGTATAGGCGGTGCAGTCGGCGGCGATCAGCAGGTCGCGGCCCGCGAAGGCGGGGCTGTTCACCGGCGCCAGCTTGATCTGCACCGGCCAGTTGGTGAGCTGACCGGTCACGGCCTCCCCCGCTGCCGCCGGGGCCTTGGCGGCCATCTGGCGGATGCGGCTGCCGGGACAGCCGGTGTGCGCGGCGCCTGCCGCCGCCTTGGCGGCCTGCGCTGCCTTCACCGCCGCCTCGTCGTAGGCCGGGGCCTCCCGCTCCTCAAAGGTAATGGCGCCGGTGGGACAGGACGGCAGACAGTCGCCCAGCCCGTCGCAGTAATGCTCCCGCATCAGCTTCGCCTTGCCGTTCACCAGATCAATGGCGCCCTCGTGGCAGGCGTGGACGCACCGGCCGCAGCCATTGCACTTTTCCTCGTCGATGTGAATGATCTTCCGGATCATGTGATCCCTCCTGTTCTGATTGACAGCGTCAGTATACCGCATCACCGCCGCCCGCTCTGTTGCATTTGCGACAATCGCTGCCGGGAGCTTTTGGCATATTTCCGGATACCGGTAAACAAATTCATGATATGCTTCATGATGTACTGCATCATGAAGCATATCATGAATTATTTTTTCGTAAATTAAGGGTGTTCCCAATCGGTTTTCCGCGCTCAGCGATCCCGCCACGCGCCCCGGGTCAGCAGCGCCAGCATGGGCATCAGCTCCAGACGGCCCGTCAGCATCTCCAGGGACAGGGTGATCTTGCTCAGGGGCGACAGAATGGAAAAGTTTTCCATTGGCCCCAGGATGCCAAGGCCCGGCCCCACGTTGCTGATGCAGGTCAGGGACGCGGCGAAGGATTCCTGAAAGCCGTAGTTGTCCCAGCTGACCACCAGCGCGCCGGCCAGCATCACCACCATATAGGCCATGATATAGGCCCCCGTGGACGACACCACCCGCTCCTCCACAGGCTGCCCGTCCACCTTGATAACGCTGATGTGGTTGGGATGCACCATCCGCTTCAACTCACGCACCAGAGATTTCCACAGGATCAGCACCCGGGACAGCTTCATGCCGCCGGAGGTGGAGCCGGCGCAGCCGCCGGAGAACATCAGCACCAGCAGCGCCATGCGGCAGAACGTGGGCCACAGGGCGAAGTCCACCGTGGCAAAGCCGGTGGTGGTGATGATGGTCACGGTCTGGAACGCCGCGTCTGTAACGGATTCGCCCAGCGGCACCCCGGCCTGCACCCGCAGGCTCAGGCAGATCAGCAGCGTGACGCCCACCACCACGGACACATAGACCCGCAGCTCCTCGCTGCGCAGGGCGGTGCGGAGCCGGCCGGTGACGGCCAGGAACAGCAGGGAGAAGTTGACGCCGGCCAGGAACGAGAACACCGTCACGATCCACATCACCGCCGTGCTTGCCCCGGACAGCGACGTGTTGTTGATGGAAAAGCCGCCGGTGGCCATGGTGGTGAAGGCGTGGTTCACGGCGGAGAACCAGGTGGCCCCCGCCAGACGCAGGCAGACCATTTCCAGCACGGTCAGCGCCACATAGATGGCGTAGAGGATCTTGGCGGTGCTGCCCACCTTGGGCACCAGCTTGGATTTGATGGGGCCGGGGCTTTCCGCCCGCATCAGATACACCGCGCCGTCCCCCAGCTTGGGCATCAGCGCCAGAAACAGCACCAGCACGCCCATGCCGCCCATCCACTGGGTCAGGGAGCGCCACAGCAGAATGCTGCGGGGCAGGTGCTCCACCTCCGGGAACACCGTGGAGCCGGTGGTGGTCAGGCCGGACACCGTTTCAAACACCGCGTCCACATAATCAGTGAGCGCGCCGGTGAACACATAGGGCAGCGCGCCGGTGAGGGACAGGACGATCCAGCCCAGCGCCACAGCCATAAAGCCGTCGCGGCTGTGCATCTGCGCCTTCTTCACCGGCACCAGATGCAGCGCCGTGCCCAGCAGGACGCACAGCAGCACCGTGCCGAAAAACGGCAGCCACGCCTCGCCGTACAGCACCGACGCCGCCAGCGGCAGCAGCAGGAAGCCGGCCTCCACCCACAGCACATAGCTGGTTGTATTTGCGATCAGACGAACGTTCATGTCGATACCTCAAATGCGCCGCGTCCTCCGCGGCAAAGGCAGGCATCCCCGGTGTGGCCGCGCAGCCGGCGGGGATGCCATGATACAGCTTGGATTATATATCCCCCGGGCGGCACTGTCAAGCGTCAGGGCCATCCGGCGCGGGAGACGGGCGGCGGCGCCGGGCGCGGGGTGCGCCGCAGGTGCAGAAAAACTCCTCGCAGTAAAAAGTTTCTCCAAAATATAATTTTTTGCATCCTGCCGCAGGAGTATGTTAAAATTTTTTCATGTAGTTCATGCCGTTTTTTGAGAATTTTTCCTTGCTTAGACAACTTTTTTGTTTTGATTGACTTTTTTCGTTTTTTGTGGCATTCTTTTCTCAACCTAAGCTCTGTTCTGCGCCGGCCGGACGGATGTCCGCGCATCGCAGACGAAAGGAGGGATCTGCCTTGAGCAGACTTGACATCAAAAGTCCCAGCCGCGCACAGACCGTGGTGGATAACCTCTACCGCGACGTGGAGCGCCGCATTGCCGCCAGTCCGCCGGGTCTATGTCCCGTGGATATGTCGCTGGCGTTTCTGAAGCTGTGCCACGCCCAGTCCTGCGGCAAGTGCGTGCCCTGCCGCATCGGTCTGGGGCAGCTGAGCAAGCTCATCGACACGGTGCTGGACGGCACCGCCGACATGAGCACCATCGCCATTATCGAGAAGACCGCCCGCACCATCGTGAACACCGCCGACTGCGCCATCGGCCGGGACGCGGCACGGCTTGTGCTGGACGGTCTGGAGGGCTTCCGGGACGACTACGAGGAGCACATCCAGCACCATCGATGTCTGGCCGGTCTGCAGCTGCCCGTGCCCTGCGTGGCGTTGTGCCCCGCCGGCGTGGACGTGCCGGGCTACATGGCGCTGGTGGGCGAGGGACGCTGCGCCGACGCCGTGCGCCTGATCCGCAAGGACAACCCCTTCCCCACCGCCTGCGCCTATATCTGCGAGCATCCCTGCGAGGCCCGGTGCCGCCGGAACATGATCGACGACGCCATCAACATCCGGGGCCTGAAGCGGTACGCCGTGGATCACGCTGGGGATGTGCCCCAGCCCCCCTGCGCGCCGCCCACCGGCAAAAAGGTGGCCATCATCGGCGGCGGCCCCAGCGGCCTGAGCTGCGCCTACTATCTGGCGCTGATGGGCCACAAGGTCACGGTGTACGAGGAGCGGGCAAAGCTGGGCGGCATGCTGCGCTACGGCATCCCCAGCTACCGGTTCCCCCGGCACCTGCTGGACGCGGAGATCGACTCCATCCTGTCGCTGGGCATTGAGGCCCATACCAACACCACCGTGGGTACCGATGTCTGGGTGGAGGAGCTGCAAAAGGACTACGACTGCCTGTATATCGCCATCGGTGCCCATCAGGATAAGAAGGTGGGCATCCCCGGCGAGGACAGCAAGAACGTGATGTCCGCCGTGGAGATGCTGCGCTCCATCGGCGACGACGTGATGCCGGACTTTACCGGCAAGCAGGTGGTGGTCATCGGCGGCGGCAACGTGGCCAT
The DNA here is from genome assembly GCA_900551355.1 of uncultured Eubacteriales bacterium. Classification (GTDB taxonomy): domain Bacteria; phylum Bacillota; class Clostridia; order Oscillospirales; family Oscillospiraceae; genus Vescimonas. The sequence goes on from URVR01000024.1 coordinate 11,086, forward strand.
GGACGTGACCCGCAGCTCCATCCGTCTGGGTGCGGAGAAGGTGACGTGCGTCTACCGCCGCCGCATCGAGGATATGACGGCGCTGCCCGACGAGGTCACCGGCGCGCTGGCCGAGGGCGCGGAGATCGAGGCGCTGATGGCGCCCGTCCGCATCGAGGCCGACGAGGACGGCTGCGCCGCCGCGCTGTGGGTACAGCCCCAGATCATCGGCGAGGCCGACAAGTCCGGGCGGCCCCGGCCCAACAAGGCCGATCTGCCGGAGATCCGTATTCCGGCGGACATCATCGTGGTGGCCATCGGACAGGGCATCGAGATCCAGGGCTTTGAGCAGGCCGGCGTGCCCATCAAGCGGGGCGTGTTCGTGGCAGGTCTTTCCGGTCAGGTGGGCGATATGGACAACCTGTTCGCCGGCGGCGACTGCGTCACCGGCCCGGCCACGGCCATCCGCGCCATTGCCGCCGGCAAGGTGGCGGCGGCCAACATCGACGTGCATCTGGGCTTCCGGCACGAGATCGAGGTGGATGTGGACATCCCGTCCCCGCGGCTGAACAACCGCGGCCCCCACGGGCGCATCAACACCACCGAGCGGGAGGCCTGTGAGCGCCGGTGCGACTTTGAGGACATCGAGTGCGGCCTGACGGAGGAGGGCGCCCGCACCGAGGCGTCCCGCTGCCTGCGCTGCGACCACTTCGGCTACGGCATTTTCAGAGGAGGGAGGAACGTCAAATGGTAACGCTGACCATCGACGGGCGCACCGTCACGGTGCCGGAGGACACCACCATTCTGGAGACGGCCCGCTCCATACATATCGACATCCCCACTCTGTGCTATCTGAAGGACATCAACGAGATCGGCGCATGCCGCATCTGCATGGTGGAGGTGGAGGGCCAGCCCCGGCTGGTGCCCGCCTGCGACAACGTGGTGGCCGAGGGCATGGCCGTACACACCAACTCCCCCCGTGTGCGGGAGGCCCGGCGCGTGAACCTGCGGCTGCTGCTGAGCCAGCACGACACCAAGTGCACCAAGTGTACCCGCAGCGGCAACTGCAAGCTCCAGCAGCTGACCAACGACTACAACCTGCTGGGCGAGCACTACATCGACGACCTGCGCAACATCCCCGACGACTTCTCCAACCCCGTGGTGCGCATCGAGAACCGCTGCGTCAAGTGCATGCGCTGCATCCAGATCTGCGACAAGGTGCAGACCATGGGCATCTGGGACCTGATGGGCACCGGCTCCCACACCACCGTGGGCGTGGCCCGCACCCGCACGCTGGGTGAGAGCGACTGCACGTTCTGCGGGCAGTGCGTCACCCACTGTCCCGTGGGCGGTCTGCAGGAGCACGACGACACCGGCAAGGTGTTCGACGCGCTGGCGGATCCGGAGCGCATCACCGTGGTGCAGATGGCACCCGCCGTCCGGGCGGCCTGGGCGGAGTACTTCCACCTGGATCCCAAGTACGCCACGGCGGAGCGGATGGTGACGGCTCTGAAGACCATGGGCTTTGACTATGTGTTCGACACCAACTTCGCCGCCGACCTGACCATCATGGAGGAGGGCAGCGAGTTCCTGGAGCGCTTTACCCACCGGAACAAGTACCACTGGCCCATGTTCACCAGCTGCTGCCCCGGCTGGGTGCGGTTCATCAAGAGCCAGTTCCCCGCCTATATCGGCAATCTGTCCACCGCCAAGAGTCCCCAGCAGATGTTCGGCGCCGTGGTGAAGAGCTACTTCGCCGACCAGCTGAACGTGGATCCCAAGAAGCTGTTCGTGGTGTCTATCATGCCCTGCACCGCCAAGAAGGCGGAGGCGGCGCTGCCCACCATGAAGGACGCCGAGGGCGACCGGGACGTGGACGTGGTGCTGACCACCCGGGAGATCGTCCGGATGTTCCGGGGCGAGCAGATCAACCCCACCGTCCTGCCGGAGACGCCCTTCGACAGCCCGCTGGGCACCGGCACCGGCGCGGCCGTGGTGTTCGGTGCCACCGGCGGCGTTATGGACGCGGCGCTGCGCAGCGCCTACTACATGGTGACGGGCAAGAATCCCAATCCCGACGCCTTCCACGCCGTCCGCGGTCTGGACAGCTGGAAGGAGGCGGTGTTCACCATCCCCGGCGCCGGCGATGTGCGGGTGGCGGTGGTCAGCAGTCTGGGCGCTACCCGGAAGCTGATGAACGCCATTGACGCCGGCGAGGTGGACTACGACTTCGTGGAGGTCATGGCATGCCCCGGCGGCTGCGCCGGCGGCGGCGGTCAGCCCATCCACGACGGCGTGGAGATGGCGGCGCGGCGCGGCGGCGTGCTGTGGCGCATCGACCGGAACGCAAAGCTCCGGTTCTCCCACGAGAACGCCGACGTACAGGCGCTGTACAAGGAGTACCTGCGCCAGCCGTTGGGTCACAAGGCTCACACGCTGCTGCACACCGACCACTTCGGCTGGAAGATGCCCAGCGGACACTGATACGCAAAAAAAGACATCCCGCGCTGCGCGTGGGATGTCTTTTTTTATGGAGGTCAGCGCTTCAGCGCCTTGCGGATCACCGGGGCGATGGTGACGGCGATGACGCCGCCGATGGCCGCCGTCACCAGCTGGGGCCAGGAGAAGGACGCGGACATGGTGGCCGCTGCCGCCTCCGGCAGGTTCAGCGAGGGGATGGCTACCTTGGTCACCAGCAGGAACAGCACCACGAACTTGCACACGGCTGCCGCGGCCACTGCCAGATAGCTCCGCAGGCCCAGGGGCTTGCCGCCGGCGATGAAGTGGAGCAGCAGCACCAGCACCAGATTGCCCACGGCGATGAAGGGCACGATCACCAGCTTGGCGGGGCCTACGCCCACCAGAAAGGCGCAGAACGGGCTGGCAATGGCCACCACCGCGCCGCACCAGACGCCGCCCACCAGCGTGGACACGCCCAGCACCAGGTTGACGCAGGAGCCGGTGACAAACTGGCCCAGAGGCTTGGTGACCCACTGCAGCGCCACCAGCAGGGCGATCATCACCGCCGTTTCGGCGATCCAGAACGTTTTATTTTTCATTGAAAGCACTTCCTTTTTGTTTTTCTCTATGATATCATGTCTCCCGGAGAACTACGTTGCCATGGCAACGAAAAAGGAGGTGTCTCATGGACATTGATACCGCGCTGCTGCGGCAGACGGCTCTGTTTCAGGGCATGGAGGATGGGGAGATACGGCAGCTGCTGGCCTGCCTGCACTGTCCGGTGCGGCGGTACGGACGGGGCGAATTCCTGTGGCACGCGGGGGACGCGGTGCCCATGGCGGGCATCGTGCTGGCCGGGTGCGTGGACGCGGTGCAGTACGGCGAGGACGGCGGGGCGGTGCTGACGGCCCGGCAGGAAAAGGGCGGCGTGTTCGGTGACCTGCTGATGGCGGCGGGGCAGGCCAGCCCCCTGTCGCTGGTGGCCTCCGCCGAGGGGGCGG